>NZ_JAEILC010000180.1:0-3510 GCF_016307435.1 Pseudomonas sp. S4_EA_1b
TCGTACAAAACCTAATTCGCACTGGCAGGGGGACTTCAACCGAAGTCACCAGTGTCAGATAATGGTTGCAGCTGAGAACCATGGCTTAGCGTACAAACATCTCAGTGCTCTGTGATTTCCCTTTATTTCGCATTACCCGTTAGTCACGCCTTATGGCATAATGCCATTATTGCTCATGGAGACTCATCTTGCGCTCGAACCTGCCTGTCACAACCGTTGAACAAATATTTCCAGTCCAGCAGCGATTGATCTCTGCTACGGATGCGAATGGGAATATTTCCTATGTGAATGACGAGTTTATGAGAATAAGTGGCTATTCTCGTGAAGAGTTGTTGGGCAGTCCGCACAATTTGGTTCGTCATCCCGACATGCCTCCAGCTGTTTTCGGGCTGATGTGGGGCTATCTGAAGGCTGGCAAAAGCTGGATGGGTATCATCAAGAATCGCTGCAAGAATGGTGACTTCTATTGGGTCAGTGCGTATGTGACACCTATTCTCGAAGATGGCCGCTTAACAGGCTACGAGTCCGTTAGAGTCAAGCCGACTCGGGAGCAAATTGATCGCGCACAAAAGCTGTATGACCGGTTGCGTGCAGGTAAAAATTCCATTCCCCAAAATCGTCATTATGCGGCATTCATGAGGAGGATGGTCTTACCTGCAACTGCGGCTGCGTTGGCAATAGGTGCGGCTAGCGTGCTGCCAAGCCTGGCAGCACAAGCGGTAACTGCCGTGCTCTTTCTCGTTACAGGATGGTGGTCCTATACGCGGCTGGAACATCAGTTGAGTCATATCATGAAATGCGCCCCTGACGCTTTTTCAGATCCGATTAGCGCCATCACTTACAGCGATACGTATGGCCCTTCAGCGCAGTTGGAAATGATATTGATTAGTGAGGATGCACGCCTTAAAACCGCACTGACTCGGCTAAGCGATCTGGCCAGCCAAGTGGCTGAAGCCGCTGCGCATTCCTCCTTACTCTCGAACCAAACTGAAAATGCCTTGCTGGAGCAGCGAGCGGAAACGGACATGACGGCAGCCGCCATGACGGAGATGGCGGCCTCAATCAACGAAGTGGCAGGGCATGTTCAAAAAACCGCCATGGAAGCGCAAGCAGCAAATGAACTGGCTGAACAAGGTGATAAAGTCGCCGGTACTTCCCGTGAGGCCATTCAGTTGCTGGCCAGTACCGTCACGAATATCAGCACTGCTGTGGATTACCTTGCCAATGAAACCCAGCAAATTATGGCTGCTGCGGGGGTGATTCAAGCCATTGCTGATCAAACCAACCTACTCGCTCTCAACGCTGCAATTGAAGCGGCTAGGGCTGGTGAGCAGGGTCGTGGTTTTGCGGTAGTAGCTGATGAAGTCCGGGCCTTGGCCGCTAAAACCCGCGTATCGACTCAACAAATTCAAAACGTCATTGAAACCCTTAAAAAAGGCGCAGATGAGGCTGTGAGCATTGCCAAACTCGGTATTCGCGAGGCCGACCACGGTGTACAGCAAGTTATAGAGGCGCAGTGTGCTCTCCAAGGCATTCGCGATGCTGTTGAACGGATCAGTGGTATGAGCCAGCAAATGGCAGCCGCTTCAGAAGAGCAGGCTAGTGTCGCTGAAGATATTGCTCGGCAGATTAATAACGTAGCGGGAACGGTTGAGAGAACAGCGAAGAATGCTAACTCCGCCGTGATTCGTGGCCGCGAACTTGAAAGTACATCCCGTGGTTTAAACTCGTTGGTTGAACGGTTCAACAGGTAGTGACCTTATGACTATTTTGGTGAATTAGGTTTATATATGAGTGCAAGATACCGTGCAGCGGTGGATGCGGCAGCTATTTTCTCGGAAACCGATAAATCCGGAATAATCACCTATGTCAATGAACAGTTCTGTGATATTTCTGGCTATAGCGCACAGGAGTTGATTGGGCAAAACCACCGCATACTAAACTCAGGGCAGCATCCCCCTGAGTTCTTTATTGATATGTGGAAAAAAGTTTCACGTGGGCAGGTATGGAAAGGTGAAATTTGCAACCGTAAAAAGGATGGCAGCCTGTATTGGGTAGAGAGCACCATTGTACCCATGTACGATGATGCCAGCCAGCGGGTGCAGAAATACGTTTCCATTCGTTTCGATGTGACCGAAAAGCGGAAGTTTCTGGAAACCTTGCAATGGCAGGCTGAGCACGACGAGCTGACGGGTCTTCCAAATCGTTTTTTGCTGTCCAAAGCGCTTGATCAGGCTATTGTCAAAGCAAAGAGCCAGTCCAGCACGGTTGCCGTGGGCGTGCTTGATCTCGATGGGTTTAAGCAGATTAACGACCGCTATGGCCACGAGATAGGTGATCGTCTGTTAGTGGCGGTGGCTGATCGCCTGAAACATAGTATGCGTATCGAAGATACCGTAGCCCGTTTGGGAGGCGATGAGTTCGTGCTGATTTTGGGTGTGCGGGATCCCAAGGTGTTGGAAAGCGCCCTGCAGAGGCTTTTAGCTGCCCTTTCCGCCGTCTACATCATCGATGGCATAGGCATTAATATTTCCGCCAGTATCGGTGTGACGCTCTATCCAAACGATAATGAGAATGCCGATACACTGCTACGTCATGCCGATCAGGCTATGTATAAGGCCAAACAAAGTGGCCGTAACTGTTTCTATTTGTTTGATGTATCAAAAGATAAGATGGATAAATCAGCTTTTGATACCGTAATACGGGTTCGCCAAGCGTTACATGATGGTGAGTTATGCTTGCATTATCAACCAAAAATAAGTTTGAGCAGTGGGGCAGTGATTGGTTTTGAAGCACTATTGCGTTGGCAGCATCCGCGAGATGGACTTATATTACCGCAGTATTTTATACCGTTGATTGAGCAGAGCGATCTGATCGTGGAGATCGGCGAGTGGGTCATAGATCAGGCGCTCAGTCAAATAGAACAATGGGCGGACTTGGGTCATTCGTGGTCTGTGAGTGTAAACATTGCAGCATTACATTTGAAAAAAGAAAACTTTGTAAAGTCCCTAAAGTTTTTGCTGGACAGCCACCCTAATGTTTTGCCGCAGATGTTGGATATTGAGATTACCGAATCAGTGGTGATAGAACACTTATCACATGTCACTCAGTGCCTCATTGCTTGCCAGGATCTGGGTGTGACATTTTCGTTGGACGACTTTGGAACCGGGTATTCATCGCTGAGCTACCTTAAACAACTGCCCACGCAGTCAATCAAGATAGACAAATCTTTTATACGCGACATACTCATCGATAAAGACAGCTTGGGGCTGACTAAGGCGATCATCGGCCTAGCGAAATCGTTTAACCGCGAGGTTATTGCTGAAGGGGTGGAAACGGTTGAGCACGGAGTGTTGCTGATGAACCTAGGTTGTGATGTAGCGCAAGGCTATGGTATTGCGAAACCCATGCCGGTAGAAAAAGTGCCATCTTGGGTGGCGAAGTTTGTCCCTGCTCATTTATCTAGAGGGGTAATAGATAAACCGCACCGTCCATGAACTGATTGCGTCG
>NZ_JAEILC010000180.1:3550-3804 GCF_016307435.1 Pseudomonas sp. S4_EA_1b
GAGCGGTTAATTCATTTATCCACCGGTAACGATATACTGTGCGTCCAATGCCATGGATTGGTTATGCGCATGGCTCGACCGACTTTCCCCATTCGCTCGAAATATATTTTTTATGATACACTATCCCAGCTGTTTTTTTCTGGAACAATGAAATAATTAATATTATCATAAACAACAAATCGATAATAATAAAGAGGATCATATATGTCGGATCAAGAGTTAATACTAGAGCAACTCCGTAACGTGAATTATGA
>NZ_JAEILC010000181.1:0-10979 GCF_016307435.1 Pseudomonas sp. S4_EA_1b
GTTTTATAGTATGTTTATGGGGATTATTGCAGTGCAGACGCTTGAGAATAACGTTGAGTATAGTGCTGGAGAATTACAGACCTGGCTAAGCACCCGAAGCAGGATATGCTCAACTGTGCTATGGCGTCGCGCACTAGAAGAAAAAGAGGCATTCGAGGTCGGCGAGTTCACTTACAAGTTACAACCAACGGCCTCTGGTCGTTATTTAGTAAAAAAGATCGCCACTATGGAATTAATCAATCCACAACGCAAACCAATGAGCATCAAGCGAGCCGCAAAGTGGACTGTCATTGCGCTTGGCCTAGTAGGAATTTGCTTAACATTGATTATCCTCACGAAATAGTTTTGTTATTGACGCGTAGGTGGTAACAACCACCATTTTGTGGATGGAGCTCATATCATGACAATGCAATGGCTCGTTTTGATGATTGTGCTCATTGCCTCCAGCATTTTCATGGAGAACCAACATCAGGACCAACGTACATCCGACTACGCTACCCTCGACTCACTGGGTCGCGGCTTTCTGGTGTACCGATCTGCCGCTACCGAATATGCCCAGGCCAACCCGGGCTTCAGCGGAGTACCGAGCGATTCTGCGCTCAACCTACCTGGGTGGTTTGTGAAACCTGTGGGCGTAGGTTCTTACATCTCATCAGGAACGGCCTATACTTATTTTGATGGGGTTGCACCGTCAGGCTTGCCTTCTGTGCTGGTAGACCTGACAAAGACAACTACCGTTGGTTTAAAGCGTTCAGGAATGCTGATTTCACAGATAACTGGGGCGACCGGTATAGCAATTCCGTCCCCTGTTCCCGAAGGTGCGGTCGTCGCAGTCAATTAGTCTGAGTCGACCGACTTTGAAAGGCGCCGGGTTGCATAAGCTCCGGCCTATCAACATAATGATCACAACAACGTTTCCACCCCGTTGGCTACTGGCGGTCATCAGTAGCGCCCGGTGATGCGGCTTGCCTCATCACCAACCCCAAAGCACGCATAGCTCCGGGAAGGGCGTGCGGACCTGGTTCAGAGCTCTCCCTGTGTCTCCCTGTTCAAGCCAGACACGCAGCCGTCTAACTCGTGAATTGCGAGTTCAAAGGCACATAGGGCTCTGTTGAGGTTCGAAGCACCGTAGTCTAAGGGCCACACTGGTGTTGTGGCCCACACTTTTTAAAGCTCACACAATAGGTAGCCTGATCATCTTGCAAAGGATGATCAGGCTACCTATTGGTAGCTGCTTTTCCTTGCCGGTGGCCCGCCGGCGAAACGCAGGGCTCCCTTTGTGCGCGGATGCGTGCCTTATGCTAGCTGGCCTCAGCCACGATAATCGGCCAGGTGTTGGAAGTAAGACGTTCAGATCACAGCCCAGGGATCAACAACGCCTTCATCCCGCACAGGTGGTATTTTTTTCTGAAAGACGCTACTTACTACATCCGAGAGTGACTGTTGACCCAGCTACTCTCGGTAGCTTCTCCTGTCGACCTGAACCTTCTTTGCCCTCCGCGAAATATCCCTCTCCGCTTGACACATCACCATCCCCCCTTCGATGATATGGACGTGCTTTGCTGACGTCGTCAGCATCATGCCCAGGCAGTCAGGATCTTGAAGACTGCGA
Organism: Pseudomonas sp. S4_EA_1b; assembly: GCF_016307435.1. Taxonomy (NCBI): domain Bacteria; kingdom Pseudomonadati; phylum Pseudomonadota; class Gammaproteobacteria; order Pseudomonadales; family Pseudomonadaceae; genus Pseudomonas; species Pseudomonas sp. S4_EA_1b. Next base: position 1,613 of record NZ_JAEILC010000181.1, read on the forward strand.
CACGATGTTCGTGTCAGATCCGCCCAAGACCGCTGAGCTTCTGGTAGCGCGGTCGGTCGACAATCGTCGATGGAAGCACCTTATGCAACTCACCTCGCGGGGAATCACTTCCCCAACGGGGTCAGTGGGTTCTCCGCATTCAACCTGCAGGAGAATCACCATGTCCAAACTTGCTTATGGCTTCGGTTTCGCGCTTGGCACCATCACGCGACAGTTTCTGCGTGCGGTAAAGAAAACCAGCGCTGCGCCCACAGCTATCCATACCAAAGCAGCTCCGTTGCTTCCACCGCCCTGCGTACCTGAGCGTCTCGTACGTGAGATGGATCATGTACCGGCAATAACTCGTAAAGGTGTCGACCTGAACCTTTGGTACGCGGCTAACACTCGAGTGGTCGAAAAGCCAGCTCGGAAACCGCGTAAGAAGCCAGCTGCACGCTCGTTGGTGCCAGCAACTTGCTAAGTCTGCGTCCTTCGCCTCTGTAGGGAGCCTTCCCAAAGGGAAGGTTTCCTCAGAGTTTTCACGGTAGGGGCTTGACAAGCGACAATCGTATTTCCATGATCTGCACATGTATCGCTGACGTCGTCAGCAACATGCCCAAGTAGTCTGGATCCGCAAGACTACGATGCGGTTTTCTGCATTGATCCACTCCCAAGATCGCCATAGCTTCCGGTAGCGCGATCAGTCGACTTAGTCGATGGAAGCACCTTTCCCACCCATGACGGGCCTACCCCGTCAGGGCAGGCCTCTCACTTTTGGAGGTCTGATGAAAACTGAACTGGCTCTCTACCAGGCGTTGATTTCGATTAACGTCCCGGAACAGAAGGCAAATGCTGTTATTGAAGCTTTGGAGACCGACATGCTTTCACGTTTGGCTACCAAGGCAGATTTAACTGCTCTTGCTGCAGAGTTCAAATCTGAGATTTCACAGCTTGAAGTCAAGCTCACCATTCGCATGGGCGTCATGTTGTCTGCAGCTGTCGGTGTAATGATTGCTGCAATGAAGCTGATGCATTAAACAACCTTAAGCTCCACCCACCCTCGCGGGGAATACTTTCCCCCTAGGGCGAAGTGTTTCTCCGCTTTCTGTTATTTCGAAACTGGAGAATCACCATGAGCACTAATCAATCCAACGAAGCAAAATTCTTCGACCTTCACACCACTGGTATCGGTTATCTCAACCGTATCCGTGAAGTGAAACCTCGCGGCAAAGGTAAGCCATTCATGGCAGTTACCGTTGCGGCTCTGCGCGGCTCGATGGATGATGCCGAGTATTCCTATATCGACTGCAACGTGGTCGGCGCTGAAGCTGAAAAGCTGATTCGTCGCAGCCAAGCAGCCGTTGAAGCCGGAAAGAAGGTCCTTGTGAGCTTCCGCATCGGTGATATCTGGACCGACGCATTTACCTACGAGAAAGGCGATAAAAAAGGTCAACCTGGAGCAAGCCTCAAGGGACGCCTGTTGTTTATCGGCTGGATCAAGGTGGATGGCCAAACCGTCTATGAAGCAAAGCCTCGTGAAGTAGAACCAGTTGTTGAAGACGGCGAAGCGGAACCTGAAGCACAGCTCGCAAGCGAAGAAGCATCCGAGCCAGTAGCAGAGGAACAATCCAAGCCAACGCCCGCTAAACAGCAGCGTACGGCATCTTGATTCACTTTGTTGAAAGGCACCCTTCGGGTGCCTTCATTATTATCAAAGTCCGCAGGGAACACCTCCCTTCCGGGCACGGTGATTCTCGTCCGTTGGAGACTCACCTTTATGAACACGTTATTTACGCAATCTCTCGATATACGCGTTGCTTATGCAAAAGCGGAAATCTATGGCGACGAGATTACCCAATATGAGGCTGAGATCGAGGCTCATATTCTGGGTGCCGACGCGTACCGCGCCGGCCAGCCGATCGTACCCGAGCTGTTCAAAACCGTTCCTGCGCTCAGTCGAGCTTGGGGCGAAGGAGTGAACGCGGCCATTAATGGTGGCGGTTGGTCACGCTTTACTGAAGAAGACCAGCAGCAGCTAATAACACCGGAACCATACATTGTGTCGGATTTTGCATACGGGAAACTTGCATTCGCCGAGTGCGGTATCGAGTACCCCCTCCAAATACTGAAGAGCGCTGCGGGCTATTACATTGGTACCGCTGATGAGTTTGAACCGGTATCAAGGGAGTCCGAAGAATACTACCGCAGCGAATATGCCGCGAAACAAGCTTTTGACCTCAACCTCTGGACACAACGCCACGTGTGCTGGTCCTGACATAACCAAAACATACCTAACCGGGAAACCACTTCCCGGACGGGCCGGGTGGTTTCTCACACCTGGAGATAAACATGCAAAGCACCACTAACCTCGTGTCGTCTGACCTGCTCAAGCTCCCGGTCGTTTTAACACCCCGGGCCTGGCAGGAAGCGGTGCATATTGAAAACCCTCAGGATGCAAGTGTTGTCAGTGAGCGACTGGGCGAAGTTGTCCTGGAGGCCTACCGAGAACTGCACTTGCAACCTGACAGCACACAGATCCATTTCGGCCTCTATCGTTTATTGCCTGCCGGCAATAGCACTGATCGAGTCTGGCTGGACCTAAAACTTGACCGTATAGAATCACCGCCAGGCGTTTTCTATCTGTACATCTCACTCAAGGAAGAAACTCATACTTCTTGCCCGTAATCCTTCGACAATCACAGCACTGCCCAAAGCCCGACACCTGTCGGGCTTTTTTCATTCGTAGCAGTGTGGAGCTGCCCATGATCAACATCCCCGGCCAACTGGCCATCCGTACCATCAGCGGCCGTAATGGCGAATTCAACGTCGGACGGCTTTCGACCTCTATCGGTGAGTTCGTGATCAAAGACGCACTCCTCGATCAGTACGATGAAGGCAAATACCGAGGCGACTTTCTGATAACGGAGATCCGTCCTTCGTATTACTCCACAGCAGGCCGCCTGATCGTTGAGATCCGTGCAAGGCTGGAAAGCATGAGCCTCGACGACGTCGACAATCTGACACCAGAAGACGCCGCCAGGCTCTCGCCAAACGAGCCTGACCCTATGGATGAAGAGTCTTCTTCCAACCTCTCCAAGCCTGTGCAGCGTAATAATCCGCCCGCCCTACCGGCCACCAATAAACAGGTATCAAAAGAGGATGCCCCGTTCGGGATGACCCCGACCGGCGCAACCAACGACCTCGAGGCAGATGCCGAGTTGTTCGGCACAATCTGGCCTCTAAGCTATACAGTCAGGCTGGACACAACTGTTGATCGTCAGCAACTACGCCAACAGTGCAGTCGGCTCTCGGAGCTCGGCTATTTACACAACTTCAAACTGCAGGTATGGAATATCTCCAATACCTAACGATGCCGGCGATACGCCAAGCCAATCGGCACATTCATGAGAGGCTCCCTCCTGGGCGCTCCTCGACTCAACAGGAGCAGCACATGAATCTAATCTTCAATAACCTGACCCAACAAATCCTTGAAAACATCGAAGATCAGCTCGCCAATAACGAGGTATCGACGAATGAGGAGCTTTGGGACTTCTTCGTAGAGGAGCTCGAAATGACGGCAGAACAAGCCGATGGCGCCGTTGCCCTTCGCCCCAAATACCTGGGGCAAATCTTTCTCACTGGGCACAGCCCACTATTTCAAAACGAGACGGTCTAGTTTGGCGCGGGGAGTCAGATCGATCTGGAGGGCATCACCATCAGGCTTTGTGTTAACGACAGAAAAGCCCTCCCAAAAAGGAAGAAAAGTATAATATCGCACATAAGAACGCCGGTTTGTTAGATGTGTTTGCTCGCACGAACATCATCAATCAAATCGGCGTTCTTGTTTCTGTGTTGCCCGGAATTCCTTGAAGGTAAGCGTCCGGTAAACACGCCTTCCTGACGCCAACGCCTTAATAGTTGAGATCGGTAGTAGACCACGCCGCACGCTTGCGACGCTTTAGCTGGCGCTGAGATTGAGCGGATGCTTGAACAACGTGACGTGGCCTAGGCCGCGATACAGGACAGGTTAGGAAATTCGCGGCCTCATCCAGACGCTGAGTTAGGCACGCGTCTGCAGTGCCCTGTTTACGTAAAGAGATGAGTTTAGCGACTAGATCAATTAGGCGAAATTCTAGCAAAGAATCCCGCCTAATCCGGTAGTCAGGCCGTCCTAGCGCGATTTGTGGCAACAATTTGCTCATCTGTAAACTGACTGCCGGGAACCATAAATTTTGCGATAAGTGCGTCTCGGTTTTGAGGTGCCCGTACCTTGTCTGCCGCCTCCAGCGCCATCTTCAGCTCCGGCAATGTTAGCTCGGTGCAGTAGGCTGGTGTTCCTGGTTGCTGACGCCACGAATCTTCAAGGCTACCAGCGGCAAGCGCGATAAAGCCCGTATCCTCAACGAGATCCTGCGCGACGGCCTCTGCATGAGTGTCATCCCCTGCTACATGTAAGCCAATGCGTGTCGAAGATCCAGTTGGTTGCCGATTGTCGGCAAGAGTCGCTGCAAGGACGGCGTTCCAAGCCTTAATGACCGGGCGGCTAAACTGCTCGCTTACCCAAACGTTCACGGGCTTGCCGTCGTCAACTTCTATGATTGCCCCGTCGCGTCCCGGATAGTAATTGGACGTGTCAATGACAACGACTTTCTCGGGGACATTCTTTAACGTCTGTTTGAGATCTGGATATTTTGGGAAGGGTATCGAGAGGATCACAACGCCTACCTCGGACACTGCCTCTTCCTTGGTCACAGCGTGTGCGCCGATTTCACTGACCAGGTTTTGAAGGCTTTCGGGGCCTTTCGAATTTGCCAGCTTAACTTCATGGCCGCACGCGACGAGCTTGCGGGCAAGGGTAGCCCCAATATTGCCGGCGCCGCTAACTCCGATTTTCACTTCAATAACCTCCTCACCCACAACCAATATTCAAGTTGCTACCTGGCTAGGTGTGCGAATGAATCAAGCGTGTCGCAAAGCCGCTGCGATCTGGGGTGAGCACGCATGTCGCTTGACTCAGGTAAATACGACTCTTCAAGAATGAAAGGTTACGCTGTCGGTAATCGGCACACGATGCCAGCGTCTAGCGGCATCCAAATTACCGCCATTCGCCCCTTTTGGGTCGGTAGCGACGACCACTTTCGACAATCGGTGTTAATGGTTAAGCCTCAGTCCGTTCCGCATCTCAACGGTGTCATCGACCTAACCCCTCACATCGAACGGCACTCTCGAGCTCCGTATCGCCGAGCATCATTTCAAAACCCGCGGTTTCTTCCTTACGAGATAGTTCAGTGATTAAGGAATCAGAATTTGCGATGAAAATATTGACCGCGGCCGGCGTTAAAAAACTAGGTAATTATGTTACTCAGCAGCGTTGCGAGGAGTTTGAGGTAATTTCGTGTCTGTGCTTAGCGACACCGCTACGTAGCGTAAATTTTTAGCTAGCCGTATTATTTTTGACGACGGATAACGAGATAGCTACAGCAGAATTACAATTCTGACACAATCCCAGCGGAACCTTCTTTTTTTGAGCCGTGTCAAAGTAGGCTGTTGACTAGCACCGTATCGCCGGCTAGAGGAGACGCAGGTCTGCAAAAAATCGCATACCAACAACATACTTTCATCCTAAACTACAATTAGTTTAAATGAGTTTTATTAGCCGTTCTGAAAGGTAGGATCCATATTTGTGTTTTTGTTTGTAGCGATGAGAATCTAGATTGAAGCCAACCACTACATTAGGCAAGGAGAAGCATGTGGGATCCAATCACGCTCATGGCGGTGCCGCTCTACGTGAAGGACACCAGAAAAAACTACTCATGGCGCTTGCCCTGACTGGTATTTTTATGATTGCGGAGGTTATCGGAGCATGCGTTACCGGCAGCCTAGCCCTGCTGTCTGATGCATCACATATGCTCACAGATACTGCTGCTCTGGCAATTTCACTGATTGCTCTCCAAATAGCCAAGCGGCCAGCGGACCAGAAACGGACTTTTGGATATGCTCGCATAGAGATCCTAGCCTCAACGTTCAATGCCTTATTACTCTTTATGGTCGCTGCCTACATTTTGTACGAGGCGTATCAGCGCTTGCTAGTACCGTCGGAGATTGCTACCGGTGCGATGATGTGGATCGCAATTGGGGGTCTTTTTGTGAACCTGATATCGATGCGTCTGCTCTCCTCTGCCAGCAGTGAAAGTCTGAATCTCAAGGGAGCCTATCTTGAAGTCTGGAGCGACATGCTTGGTTCATTGGGCGTGATCATAGCGGCACTTGTCATCCGATTTACAGGTTGGAGCTGGGTCGATACGATTGTCGCCGTAGCAATCGGTATATGGGTGTTTCCACGTACTTGGCAGTTGTTGCGCGAAAGCTTGGGGGGTACTTATGGAAGGGGTACCCGACAATCTCAATATTGCGGAAATAGAGTCCCTGATACTTGGAGTAGATGGGGTCATGGAGGTCCATGATCTGCATGTTTGGGCTCTAAGTAGTGGCCGCAATATCCTGACGTCGCACGTAGTCGTGCGAGATTCATTAAATCGAGATGTTATTCTCGCATCAGTCATTGACGCGGTGAGTAAATCGTTCGAAATTCATCACTGCACGATTCAAATGGAGCAAGCAGCCTTTCATGATAATGCTCCGAAGCCTTCACACTAGTCGTTTTTTTGATGACGCTAATTGTTGTATTTGCAGGCAGAAGCCCTAAGAAAAATCGACTTAAGATGCGTTCCCCAAGACTATACGCGCTTTTAAATATGCATTACTGCCACCTCTAAATTTAACGACTAATCGAGTTGACCGGCGGCCAATATTAAAGGAGCCTTCAGGCAGATTCGCCTGCTACGCGCACTGAAGGCATCCGCCAGCTTTGGCCTTAAAAACCTTACCATTGACAGATTCTCGATTATTCCAAACAATCAATTTATCATAACTATCAATAATATTGCGCAAAAATTACAAATTTGCAAAGCTTACGCGCATTTAGCCAATTCGCGCTAGGATCAGTTATTATTGAGTTAATGTAATGCGCATGAAAATAAATAATGAAATTAAACACCAAGCACACAGCAGTACTACCAATCAGCGTATAACCACACTGGCGGCCGATTGGACTATTATTTTACTCACATCCTGAGATAAGTTATGCGCGTTCTAGTTGTGGAAGACGAAACCAAAAACGTAGAATACCTTCAGCAGGGCCTTTCTGAAAGCGGGTACATCGTAAATATAGCAAACAATGGTGTTGATGCCGCTCACTTATTCAATACTAATATTTATTCGTTTCTGCTTCTCGATGTGAACCTCCCTGACATCAATGGCTTGGACCTTTTGGAAGTCATTAGAGAAACCAGCCGGGTCCGCGTCATTATGCTGACTGCCTGGGGACGAACCAACGACAAGCTCAAGGGTTTGGACGGTGGCGCAGATGACTACCTCGTCAAGCCCTTCGAGTTTCCCGAGCTGCTTGCTCGCATGCGCTCGCTGCAAAGACGTGGCGACGAGCTTTTTGAGAAAAACGCGCTGAGAATTTCGGATGTAGAGCTCGACTCTGTGCGCCATCGGGTGTTCCGTGGATCTACACGCATAGACCTCAACACCAAGAAATTTGCTCTCCTGCACCTTCTCATTAGTCGAGCTGGCAAAGCACTTACACGCTCTCAGAGCATCTGGCTGATATGGGACATGAACTTTGACTGCGATAATAACGTTATTGACGTCTCTATCCGGCGATTACGCTCGAAGATCGATGATCCATTTGAGACCAAGCTCATACATAAACTTCGAGGCATAGGGTACGTTCTGGAGGAGCGCGCATGAGGCCGTTCAGTCTGGCTGTGAAGCTGGGATTCAAAGTCGGTTTGATGAGCGCAGCGCTGCTCCTCCTTTTCGCCACCTTTGGGTATGTGATGGTGAGCCAAGCTCTCGAGAGAAACTCCCGAATGGACCTCGAAGTGAAAATGGCGGGTATGACTCACAACCTATCCGCTATCACTAGTATCGCTGATGTCAATCCAGACGCGCACCAGCTAGTTGACTTGGTCATGGGGCACAATAATCTGTACGTCAGCATCTTTGAGTCAGGACAAACGCAAACTCCACTGCTCTCAATAGGTTCGAAGGCAGTCAACCTGGAAGTGCACAAGTTCAAGCCAACCGAGCAGGTTAAACAGCACGAGTGGCGTGACTCCACGGGTCGCCCGCTACTTAGCGCTTCGCGAGTAATGAATCTAGGCGATGGAACCGAAGTTAGTGTGTTCATGACCATGGACCAGTCAGCCAACCAAGCCCTGCTCGATGCATTGCTAACCTGGGCGCTGATGGTCTCGCCTCTTATTCTCTTGCTGATCTTGGCCATTGGATGGTGGACTGTGCGCAGAGGACTACTGCCTCTGACCAAGTTCTTGAGGATTGCCTCGAAAATTTCCACCGAGAGCCTTGATCATCGCCTACCAACGAAGGGGATGCCGGCAGAACTGAAGAAGCTCGGCGATGGAATCAATATCATGCTGATGCGTCTAGATGATGGGGTTCAGCAGCTATCGCAGTTCTCGGACGATCTTGCTCACGAACTGCGTGCACCTTTGTCCAATCTCATGGGTAAGGCTCAGGTTGCGCTGACCCGGGAAAGGTCTCTTCCTGAGTACCGAGAAGTCTTGGAGTCGTGCACGGAAGAGTTGGACCGCATGAGTCGAATGGTTTCCGACATGCTATTTCTAGCCCAGGTCAGCCACCCCGCGTCAATGGTAGAATTCGAAAATGTCTGTTTGCTCGACGAAATTCAGCGGGTCTGCGACCTCTTCAGCATTACGGCCGAAGAAGGCGAAATACAACTCCAGCTCACAGGAAATGGCGTGGTGCGTGGCAATCAGATAATGATTCAACGAGCCATCTCGAACCTTGTCTCGAACGCGATTCGCTACTGCCCAAGAGGCCGGACGGTTTACGTGAAAGTTCAACGCGGTGCTAACGGAACTACCTTGAGTGTTGGTAACCCGGGGCGCGGAATCGCCAAGGAACACCAGGTGCATTTGTTCGAGCGGTTCTACCGTGTAGACAAAAGCCGAGCACGAAATGAAGGTGGTACGGGTCTGGGCCTAGCTATAGTACAGTCAATTATGGGATTGCATCAGGGTTCTGCGAGCGTAGAAGTGACTGATCAGAATTTTACCTGGTTTCACCTCAACTTTCCCGACACCCAAATGAAGCAAACGCAAATGGGCGCAGCCTAGGTCCCGTATATGGAGGGGGCCGATTTTAGAAGAGCTCTCTTTTTTACTTGAAAGCTTTAATGCCTGAGGGCTGCCGTATTGTTTTGGTCTTTAGCTCGACGTCTAGAGGGGAAGGCAGCCCTACCCGAAAATATGGCGAGCAGCCACATATACCGCGC
>NZ_JAEILC010000182.1:0-8404 GCF_016307435.1 Pseudomonas sp. S4_EA_1b
ATCAGTGTCCGGATGTTGGTGGAATGGGTGTCCGGATGGTCATGGAATCCCCAACTACGTTGAACCAGCTGCCAGGCGCTGACTTGCTGTACTTTGGCTTGCTGTTCGATATGGGGGAATTCAAGGACGTAGCGTTTGAAAATTCCAGGCGTTACCAGCATAGCGGTCCCTGCTACGGTATGAACCAGCGCTTTGGTATCGTTGATAATGATGGTCCGGGATGCGATGCCTTTCTTAAGCCATTCAACAAATCCCTGACCGATCTCGGTGTTATTGCTAGGCATCGGAGTGACTTCTTCGATTATTGCTAAAGGCGCACCTCCTTGATTGGAGGTTTGGGAAGGCTGGATTTCATCCAGTTTCGGAGGCGCGGTATGTGCCGCTGAGACCGCTTTGTTTTTGGTGTCTTCTGATGGCTCATTGATGTTACCAAGGAGCGCCAGTAGCTCGTCAAATTCATCTGTACTGCTCGAGGAATGCTGAGGTAGTTCGAACGGTGATGGCTGTGCCGGTGCTAAAGGCGCCGGCACAGGGCTGGATTGAATTTCCGAAGGCAACTTTTTGGCCGGTGTGGCGACGGTATTTTCAGCTGCAGAGTCTTCTACCGGGTTGCCAGCTTCTACCTCAAGAGTCCCAGCGTAAGCTGTGGGCCGATCACTTGGATCATTCCAGATCAGTGCCGGTGAGAGCTTCAGCAGGGTGAAGGTGTTTCGCCAGCCACGACCATTGTCTATCGTGGCTTTCCAGATTGCCTTGTCTTGGGCATTGGTTTGGATTACCCCCTGATCTTGCAGCATGTTGAAGAAAGGCGCATTCGTACTGGGTACACCTTCAACGCCTTTGGTCAGCAAATAGGCTCGCAATTGATCAGCAATAGGCTTGCTAACCAGCCAAAGAGCATCCTGTGTCAGCCATCCATCTGACTGTCCATCGGGTTGATTCAGTTTGAATGTATCTCGGACCAGGTGACGCAACCCATCTGCTAATTGACGCTGCAAAGACTGTTTGGGCGCGGACAGCGCGCGGGCTGGATTTCCACCGAGCTCCTGTGCGACGGACGCCTGATCGGCCTTGACCACGATCTCTCCCAAAATGCCGGCATGTTCGTACTGACCAGCCAAAATGAAGATTAACTGCGACCACACTTCGGGGAAATTACTGAGCCAATCTAAGATTTCTGAGGAGAGGATCTGCGCGTAGATCAGTGCGGCAGCGGCTCCGTGAAGTTGGTAGTTGCGTCCTTTCACGTAACGGAATCGATAGGGACGATCGATTGGGCCGTGCCACGGGTGCCAGGTTTTACCTCCTGCCAGCTCGACGTGCACGTCGACGGCGATCTTGCCGAGGTCGTGTATCAGAGCGCCGTAAGCCGCGGCGGCAGTCCAGGCCTCAGCCTGTGCTGATTGAGACTCCGGCGGTGCGCCTATAGGAAGCAGGTAGCTCTGTCGAATTTTCAAGGCATAGGCGACGATTTCAAGCCCGTGATCCAGCATGCCGCCAGGGTGTGCATGATGGTGGTTTTGCGAAGCAGGGAGCTGCTGGACCAACTCCGCGTAGCGCTCAAGTGGACGCCTATAGAGCTCGACAAACTGTGAGCGAGATAACGATGCGCGCTGCCAAATGTTCTCCAGTAGTTTCTGACGGCGCGGCGATGCCAGTAGTGCTTGGCTAGAGGCCGGCTGTATAAAACCGTTAGGGGAGGGGCTTTGGGCGGGTAGCGCTTTATTGCGGCGGAAAATAGAGAACATCGCCTGCTCCGTAAATGATTCATGGGGCAGGCTTTTCTCCTATCAAAGGGGGGGCGAGCAAGGGGAAAGGATCACTGGTTGCCTCGGGTATTTCTTTTGGCGAAGAGCCATCTTTCTATGGTGGTGACGGAGAAAGGAATGCAGAATTATCGTCGTTTCGGTCTAAGGGCACGGGGCCGCAGATCGACTATGTGAGGAAAAAATGATGGTTTCACTTCGCTACGCTACGAAATCAACCTCAGATAATGTTTGGGCACTTTGTGATTTGATACGTGACAATAAGTGTGATGAGATCATTCTTTTTGCTAGTGTAGGGAATGATCTTGATGATGAGGAAGCAAGGTGGGACAACAACCTTCCTCTGGTTGTCGCCTTAGCTAAATATATTATTCCTCACGTTGATAGCGTCTTGGTCATTTTTGATGGAGTGTTTCTAACCGCTGCGCGTTCCGCTCGTTATGGTGAAGTACGTGAACTGCTGGATGTAGCTATTGCGTCTGACAAGGTTTATTACTCTGGGCAGAGAGCCCCACTTACTAGCGAAATGACTCCTGACGAGGCTGTTTCAACTCTTATTAATTTAGGTTCTATCCAACCGTTGACGGTTGAGTCCAGAGCTGAATACTTTTCTTTGCTTAGTAATTTTACAGAAGACGAGTTAGTTGAAGTTTATTCGACTCGCGAGATGCGTTGATGAGATTGGACCTTTTTCCCGCTGAAAGCGGCCCTTTCGGGTAAGGCTTTTACCCTTGTGAACCATTCCATTCGCTTCTACAAAACCTTTTACCTTTTGGGCCATTTTTGTTGTGAAAGGGGGGCATCTGGTGCTGAAGGCAAAGGCCGTTTGTCTCATGATCTTGCAGCATAGAAAAATCGGTATTATAAGTAATGTCAAATCGCCCCTAGACCGGGTAAGAAGGAGACGCACCATGACCGCACAGACCTCTCAGGGAGTAGCAAGTCGCTTAGGCTATGGCCTGGGTCAGGCTGCGCGCCTCGTTTGGTGCAGTCAGAACCGTACCCTGCGTTGGGTCAAGCGTCTGGTTGTGGCTGCCGTACTCCTATATTTTTCTGCAGACATTTTCAGCGGGATTATCAGCGTTGCAGTATTTACCTTGGTTTTGGGTGGAGGGCTCTGGGCGTTGAATCACAGACCTACGCCTCGCAGAAACCAGATAGAGTATGGTCAATGCTATGGCCCCGATGGCTATGGGTACTATGTTGCTGGTCAACGTGTAGACGACGATGATTAAGGGTCTCATATCAATGATATGAGACCCTTACGTTACATAACGCTACGTTTGACAGTATTCACCCCTTCCTGACCTGCCTTTTGAACATCTTTTGTTCCGCTGGTAAGGCCTTCCAATGCTTTTCCTGCGCTCACCCCTGCCCATCCCAGCGCGCCCATCCAAAACACTGGCAGGATGATGAACATCGAGCCCATCACGAAGTTTAAGATTGCGTCCTGGGTGGCAGTGTTCAAACCCATCACAGGATCAAATGATAAATGCGGAGAACCGGCTCCATATAAAGCGTCCAATATCGTGGTATCGACCCATCTAGCCAGTTGAAACCAAAAGTCCACGAATATCAGAGCGAAAAAAACAACGGACATAGTCATGGCCACTTTTAGTTGGTAAGCCCCGACGATTAGCACCAAGGGAATGCAAATCACCATCGCCATTTTCAAGAACGCCATGACCATCGGTAGCGCCTGGCGAACCATGTCCATCGCTGGAAAATAGGCCATAGATCCTAATGCAACCCCGAGAGTCCCCGCTGCCCGGGCTGCACCATTCCACACAGTTCCGTCGATTTGTCCCCCGTAGTCCGTATAAACATCCCCTTTCACCTGGTTCGACGGCGAGACCAGTTGCCGGACAAGCGAGTCAGTGACTTCGTCCGGGGACAACCACTTTGCCCAGCCGAGCATTTTGGTCATGAGGTCCGGCGACACTTGAGCCTTGATACGGTCCCGCAGTCCCACTCCGCTATCTGACCACCATTGTTTGCAAGTTGGATAGCCCCCACCTCCACCCACTTGTGGTAAACCCACATCACGAGATGCGTTATAGGGCCATGATGCCCTTGGAGTTTTGGAGTAGTCCGTGTCGTAATAACCCGAGGTGTTCAATAAATAGTGCGAACCAATCCAGCTGAGTTCCTGCGCAAAACGAGGGTCATTCCCTTGCGCTCCCAATTCGGGTTGGCGCATGAATAATCTGGCACGGGAGGGTCCATAGCAATCGTGCGTAAAGTCGCCAATTTCCTGAGCCAATAGCGGGTTGTTGATCTTGGTGTTGCTAACTTCCATGCGTACTTGCCGTAAATCAGTCCCGCAGGGAATTGCTGCTACAGCGCCATTGGTTAATCCCTTTGATAATGCATGCATTAATGCCCACCACATGGGCATCTGGGCACTCTTTCCTGCCAGTGAGCTGAATGTTGTGTTCCAGCCTGTGTCTGTGGGTTTAGGTAAGTTGTATTGACATTGCTGAGCTCTACTCTGGTCAAATGCCAAGGTATCAAAACTCACATTGACGGCTGGTACAGCGAAGAATGCGACTACGATGTAGCCAACGTAGATATTGGTTTCGATACGTGCCAGTGAGAGAACGCCTTTGTTGCCCTCATCGGCCCCCTCACCACGGACTTTCAGCCACTCTCGAATAACGATGATGCAGAAGGGGAGGGCGAATAGACCGGTATCTGAAATCATCGCCCAGATACCATTGTTGATGATCCAACCGACCAACGTCAGGTAGTACTCTAAATAGTCATTGGTGTAGAGCGTCACAGAACACCCCCTGCCTGATACAGCACCTTGCTCAGTTCAACCATCAGAAATAATAAGATCACCATTATCTCGATCTTCAACAGGCCTTTGCGCCGTTTCGAGCGTTCTGAGTTCGATAACCGTACCTTGAATTTGAACCAGGCAACGGTCAGTGCGATATAAAGCATTAGGCGCCAGGTAAAGAGCGGCCAATAGTGGTCGGTGCGCCAGGCTTGCCATTGCTCGGCGCTGTCGAACATGTTCATCAGGACAGCGCTGAGTAGGACTACGAGGGCGGCAGTCGCGAGCAAAACACCCAGAACAAGCAGAATGCTCCTCCCGGTTCGTCGAACCAGCGAACGGTTGGGAGCGGCGACAGGCTCCTGTATTTCGGTCATGGCCTTTCTCACTGTTTGTTCTGGGCGGGTGACTGCAACTGGTCCAATCGATTCGTTTCTGGGGCTCCCGGGGACACGCCACGAGAGTCTTCTGCCCGTGCTTTGCTGCGTTCAATGATGGTCAGAGGCGAGTTCTTCGCGAGCTGCTGACGCATGTCCAGTTCCATTTTGAGGTTGCCGATCTCCTGTTGCAGCGAGGAGCTCTGCTGGCCGACTGCCTGGACGGCGAGGTCATTAGCCGCGACGTTCGGTTCCCGACTGCCTGCCATCAAGGTGCGCTGTAGGGTCAGAGCTTTCTCCAACACATCGGACAACGCGACTTCGGAGGCAAGCCGGCGAGCGAGTACGTCCTGGTCGCGCTCATCCTTGAGTGCTGCTACAACGCCTCGGGTGATGGGTAACGAGTTGCTGCTCGCTGCTTCCAGGTTTTCTAGCGACAGCGTTTTGCTTCCGCTCAGCAGTTCCTGCAGGGCCTTCAGCTTGGTGTCGTACGTTTCCTGGATCAGCGGCGTGAGGCCGACGCCTGCGGCTGTCACCGTTTTAGGGCAACTGTCACAGGTCTGCTGTTGTTGTTCACCCAGGACACGATTGGCAAAGGTGGTGGCTTCCTGGGGCGATGACCAGACATTGCACACCATGCCGTTGTTGCAGTTCGCTTTACTGATGGATGCGGTGTCGCCGGCCGCGCGCTTGTTCAGAAGGTTGTAGCCCGCCTTGGTGACGTCGCCTACGATACGAATTGGCTTCTGACCGGAACCACCTGCTCTATCACCACCAACCCAAGTGACGCCATCGTTTCCACCTTTCTTTTCGACTTGTTCCACCGCCGACACTGCGTCTGTGTTGGATGTTAGCGCCTGACTCATAGCCTGACCTTCAGCAAGCTTGCCCCAGCCCATTTGGTTACCGGCGATATCCGCCATCTTTTCGCCAATGGCGCGGCAGGTGCCTTTGGAGCGGTCGAAGTCCAGGCGGGCCTGCAAAATGCCGTTGGTGATGAGGTTGTATAGCGCCGGGTTCGCACGTTGAAGAATCAGTGCCGGCAGCGAAGCCACGGCGCTGGTGGCGCTCTGTACCACCGAGCTCATGATGTTTTTGAAGCCGGAAGTGGCACCATTCAATTGGTTTTCAAGGGTTGTGCTCAGGCTCATGTTTCCGCAGATTAGATTGGTATTCCAACCGCCTCCCACAGAAATACTATCCATGTTGCCTGCGCTCCCCATGGTGACTGCGTTGCCGCCGCCAATGCTATACAGCACGTTGTCCCCAATGACGCTTCCGGAGGAGGAGACGTTGATTGGATCAGCAGAGAGCGCTATTGCACTGCTGAGGCTGCAGGCGAGCCCTATCGCCAAGGTAGTGAGTTTCATGCTTTGCTCCGATCGCTGTTTCATTGGAAGTCCGTACTGCCGAGGAAGGTCTGTCCTCGACGCTGGCAACACGAATAAGGGCGCCAGAGTGCCCAGGCGTAGCCGCCATCCTGCGCATCGATGTTCGGATCGATGGTGGGAAAGGTTGCGCAAGTCGGGTTGAGGACTGGGGTGAGCTCTTGCCACTTACCAGTGGAGGCGTCACCTTCGCGTAGCGGCCCTGCGGGCCAGTAACCGGGGTAGGGAAGGGCGAGCATCGGCAAGTAGACATGGACCTGGCCTGGGCGGGTAACCACGTCGCCGGCACGCTGCGCAATAACTGCGCCCGTTTTGTAGTCGTCAGTCTGGTTAAGGAAGCCGCTACGCGGGTAGACGTTCCCCCAGCTGCTTGCTGAGAGCAGGCTACCGACTTCGCGCATGCCCGGAATGAGTGCTTCGGGGTATACGGATTCCGGGACGCCGTATCGCCAAGCAATGGGGTCAAGGGTGCTCAGAAAGTAAGGCACAAGCGGTAAGGTTGCGCCTTTGCATACATAGCCCGAGGCGCTGGCAAACTGACTCAACGCCGCACCACCTGGATGGCCGATGACATCGGCTTCCTTAAATTTGATGATGTTGTTCTCTGCAACGTGATTGGTAGTGCCGTCGTTGCCCGCTTGGGCCATCGGATTCGGGGTGCCAAGAGGTGACATCTCTATCCAAGGGTTCATCCCGGTATTCGCATATGCAGACACCACAGCGTCCGGTACGTAGTGACGAACCTTGGTCGAGGTTTTGACTTTGCATCCGAATGGCGTGCAGAGCAGCCAATAGCAGATGCCGACCACTTTGTACTCCAGGCAGGTTGGTGACAGGGTCGAGGCAATAATCGCTGCCGAGTTGATCGCAGCCGATGCACTGAATGACAGGCTGAAAGTGATAGCCAGCGACAAAGGCCGGATCGCAAAACGTGAGCGTCTCATCGTGACAGGCTCCGTGCTCGTTCAATCAACGCGACGGCTTTAGCTGCGTCAGGCTCGCCGTACACGACGTAGCGACGATCTACGACCACGGCTGGGAGTTTTTCGACTCGCAGGCTCCAGGCGTCTATGACGCCCTGCTGGGCTTGGGCCAACTCGTTTTGCAGATGCTTCCCTGCAGGGCTGACAAGGTAGCGTTGAATGGCCGCTTCTGCCTGGCGTGGATCGGCGGGTAGTTGGTTGGAAAGTTGTTCTTCAAGGCGCTGCTGATCATCCAGGAAGATGACGCGAGCGCCAGAAGGTGCGGATACTGGATGTGCTCGGTTTGTAATGACCCACGTCTCCGCGTGGGACGCAGTTGACAAGAACAGTAGCAGTGAAAACAGCCAGCGCCGCGTTTCGCTAATGTGGGTAAGGATCTGGAGCATGGCACCGTACCTGATATGGATTCAGGTACAGAAGACCGGATGGCTGTCTTGAGCGCAGTAAGAAATAGGAATTTGGAAGCTTTGGGTATTTGAGAGCGACGAATTCGTGTGGGTTGGATTAGAGATGGCACTTGGTCGGCTCAAATTGACGACGCAGTGAGTACGCAGTTAACTGGCTATCCACACAGCAAGAGTTCAAGCCAAGTTTATGAGGCGACCCTTCTTGGCCCCATCGCCGCCGATGGTCCACAGTACGCCAGTCGGACGAGTCTCGCCACCGCCCCACGACATAACGAAAAATCACTTCTATTGAAGCTTCGGGCGACATCAACGGCAAAATGCTCGCCCTGCCGATATCGTCAGCGGGTTTGGTCGTGCTGGAGAAAACAACCTCAAGATTCGAAGGCTTTATCTTTATCCTTGGGCAGGCAGTAGTTTGTGCTGTCCTGCTTGAGATCCTTCACGATCAAATGTTGCAAACGGAGCGCCTGCTGCACAGCTTCAATGTCATCTTCGATGACGTTAAGGATAAGATAAAAACCTATCCTCCGAGACCGTATTGCTGTTAAAGACCATCCTGCCGATTGCGTTTTCGGTGCTCTACGTAGTGCCTAATTTCCGCAGCCCATGAGGCTTTTGTGACACGTTCGTAGTCTCATTTAGCTACGCCCAAACGATTCATCCGCCTGTAGCGGTCAAAGCCGCTTTTCATAATAGGAAGA
>NZ_JAEILC010000183.1:0-5145 GCF_016307435.1 Pseudomonas sp. S4_EA_1b
CTTGCCCCCGATGGCAGTGAGCCGATCAATACCTTCATGTCTGATCGACCTATATCCAGCTTGCCGGTGCTTTTTTAGAGACGGGCGAAGGCCACGGCTTTTTCGAATTGTTCCTGGGTCGGCCGCACGCCGGTATAGAGCACGAACTGTTCCAACGCCTGGATGGCGATTACTTCCAACCCGGTAATTACCTGTTTGCCGTTGGCTCGGGCATGCACAATCAACGGTGTTTCGGCGGGAATCGCCACCACATCGAAGACAGTCCGCGCAGTCTCGATAATGTCTGCGTCAAACGCCAATGCCTCCGCCTCCGCGCCGCCGGTCATGCCGATGGGCGTGACGTTTATCAGCATTTGCGGACGCAGACCGGTCATATCCGCCTGCCAGGCGTACCCCAGGTGCTGGGCCAGCGCGCGCCCCGCTCTCTCGTTACGCGCCACGATCACGCCGTTGGCGTAGCCACCGTCGCGCAGGGCACTGGCCACGGCCTTGGCCATGCCCCCACTGCCGCGCAGGGCGAAGGTGGAATCCTGGGGGACCGCATGCTTTTTCAGCAGTTGCTCGACGGCGATGTAGTCTGTGTTGTAGGCCTTGAGATGGCCGTGGGTGTTGACGATGGTGTTCAACGAATCGATGGCTTGAACCGAATCGTCGAGTTCGTCCACCAAGGCAATGGCCGCCTCCTTGAATGGCATGGACACCCCGCAACCCCGGATCCCCAAGGCCCGGATACCGCCGATCGCGCCGGGCAAATCCTGGCTGCTGAAGGCCTTATAGTAAAAATTCAGACCCAACTGCTCGTACAGATGGTTATGAAACCGCAAGCCGAAATTACCGGGGCGCGCCGACAGTGACATGCACAGCTGGGTGTCCTTGTTGGGGTGCATCTGCATGGAAAACTCCTGTGAGTAAGCAAATCGGTACAGACCTTACACAACCTTTACCTAGCGGCCGTGCTGTTTTTCAGAAATACGTTGTCTTAAAAGTATCCCCGCGACATGACTTGAGTCCATTGATGGCAGGACACGAGCGCAGGGGCTAACCGAGGAATGACCATGATTCGTACAATCCCCAAGATCGCCTTGCTGGTAGGTGCACTCGCTATGGCTGGCCAAGCCTCCGCCCACGGTGGTGGATGGGCGGGGCCGGCTGCCTTGGGTGCGTTGGTCGGCGCCGCCGTGGTGGGCTCGGTGGTGGCCAGCCAACCCCGCGAAGTCTACGTGCAGCAACCGGTGTATGTGCAGCCGCAGCCTGTCTACGCCGCTCCGCCGCCGGTCTACTACGCGCCACCGCCGCCTGTGTATGTGCAACAGCAAGTGTATTACCGTCCGGCGCCGGTCTATTACGGCCCACCGCGCGGTTACTATGGCCCGCCCCATGGTTACTACCGTCGTGGCTGGTAACTGTTCGATCTGAAACTGGCCTCGCAATCGTGCGAGGCCTTTTTTTTGCGCCGAGTCCGGTTTTATCGCGTCAAGGTCGCTATGGAGACAATGTCTGGTGCGCAATCGCACATGATAGACACCAATGTCTACTTGCTCGAACAGGGCTCGCGCTGTCATGTTTGCGTCACATAACCCTTTCACTATCGAGCCTGTCCACCCAATAACAATTAAGGACGATTAACCCTGCCCACACAAAACCCACACCGTACCGCCGGCCTTTGCACCTCCAGCAAGGTGTACAGCGCCCTGACCGAACTCAAGCACCTGGAAGGTCACCGCAGCGCGAAGTTCCTCGCCTTGCTTGCGGAAAACCTGGTGCGCAAGGGCCTGCTCAACGAGCAGGAAGTGGTGAGCATGCTGGATCAAGTGGTGGACTGACGCGTGGCATCAATGTCGACTATCGAGACAGTTGATTTTTCCTCAGCCGCCATGGCCCGTAAGGTGACCCCTACCACGATTGGAGGTCCTTATGCCCACTGTTCATATCATGTCCGTAATCGGCAGTGCCGTCCCCGCCGCTCTGCGCGCCTCGGGGGTGTTGGCTTGCTGGTACTTGGTACGCGAAGGCGAGCCGATCACCGGCCCGCTGACATCGTTGAAGGCCGCGGAACACCAATTGAAAGCCACCACCTACCAGTTGGAAGCCTGACGCTACCGGTTTACGGCAATGGCAACTTGACCCGCGGCTTGCTCTCGACAAACAGCGCCCAACTGGACATGAACAGCGCCGCCACCAGCGGTCCGATCACAAACCCGTTAAGGCCAAACACTGACAAGCCGCCCAGGGTCGAGATCAGGATCAGGTAATCCGGCATCTTGGTGTCCTTGCCCACCAGGATCGGGCGCAGCACGTTGTCCACCAGGCCGATCACAAACACGCCGAACAACGCCAGCACCACGCCCTGCCAGATCGCCCCGCTCATCAGGAAATATGCCGCCACCGGCCCCCATACAATGCCCGCGCCCACCGCCGGCAGCAGTGAAAGAAATGCCATCAGCACCGCCCATAGCAGCGCGCTGGGAATGTCCAGGAACCAGAAAATCAACCCTCCCAACGCGCCCTGAGTCACGGCCACCAGCACGTTGCCCTTGACCGTGGCCCGCACCACGCGGTTGAACTTGAGCTGCAGGCGACGCTTTTGCGGTTCGGCCAACGGCACGGCGGTGCGCACCTTGCGTACCAGCTCCGGGCCGTCGCGCAAAAAGAAAAACAGCAGATACAGCATGATGAAAAAGCTCACCAGAAAATCGAAGGTGCCCTGACCGAAGCTGAACGCCTGAGTGGCGAAAAATTGGCTGCCCTGCATCGCGCTTTTTACGATTTTCTCACGCAGCCCTTCCAGGTTACCCATGCCGAAGCGATCCAGCAGATGCTGGAAGTACGGCGGCAGGAAATTCTTGAACTGCTCGATATAGCCCGCCACATCCAGCTTGCCGCTTTCGATGTTCTTGTACAGCGTGGCCCCCTCTTGTACCAACAAGGCACTGGTGATGATCACCGGCAAAATCGCAACGATCAAACACGCAGTCAGGGTGGTCAGGGAGGTAAGGTTACGGTTCCAGCCGAATTTCAGCTGCACGCGGCGCTGCATGGGCGCAAAGATAATGCCGAGGATCACCGCCCAGAACACCGCGCCATAAAACGGCAGTAATATCCAGATAAAGGCAACGGTCACCAGGACCAGCAGTAACAACAGGGTTTTGAATTGCAGGGTGGTTTGGTTCATGTCCGGTCCATGTCAGAAAAGCATTGGGCCTGTGTAGGCCCTGATGCTTAGTCCGCTGCGAAACCTGGGAGTGCCCTTATTTATCGCACGCCCGCGAACTCCCCGCCTTGGACCCCACTCAAGAGCACCCGGATCGTCTTCTCCTAAGCTTTTATAACCGTGTTCGCGAATGCGGGCGTGTTGCTTTGCACAGCAGTGGTCTCAATGACTTGGATCAATAAACCTGCGCCCGCCCTGCACTACTCTCGCGCCTTTTTGCGACCCTACGCCATGCCCACTGTTATCGCCCCCGAACTGCTCGCTCCCGCCGGCACCCTGAAAAACATGCGCTACGCCTTCGCCTACGGCGCCGATGCGGTGTACGCCGGCCAGCCGCGTTACAGCCTGCGGGTGCGCAATAACGAGTTCGATCACGCCAACCTGGCCCTGGGTATCCAGGAAGCGCATGCCCAGGGCAAGCGCTTCTATGTGGTGGTGAACATCGCGCCGCACAACGCCAAGCTCAAGACCTTCCTCAAGGACCTGGCACCGGTGATCGCCATGGGCCCGGATGCGCTGATCATGTCCGATCCAGGGCTGATCATGCTGGTGCGCCGACACTTTCCGCAGATGCCGATTCACTTGTCGGTGCAGGCCAATACGGTGAACTGGGCGAGCGTGGAGTTCTGGCAGCAGCAAGGGATCTGCCGGGTGATTCTGTCGCGGGAATTGTCGCTGGAGGAGATCGGCGAAATCCGTGAGCAGGTGCCGGCCATGGAGCTGGAAGTGTTTGTCCACGGCGCCCTGTGCATGGCTTATTCCGGGCGCTGCCTGCTCTCGGGCTATATGAACAAGCGCGACGCCAACCAGGGCACCTGCACCAATGCCTGCCGCTGGAAGTACCAGGCCACTCCGGCGGTGGAAAACGCCACCGGCGAGATCGTGCAGCAATACGCGCCGGAACCGACCCTGGGTATCGGTGCGCCCACCGATCAGGTGTTTCTGTTACAGGAAGCCAACCGCCCCGACGAGCAGATGCCTGCGTTCGAGGACGAGCACGGCACCTACATCATGAACGCCAAGGACCTACGCGCCGTACAGCATGTGGAGCGCCTGACCCATATGGGCGTGCACTCGCTGAAGATCGAAGGCCGCACCAAGTCGCACTTCTATTGCGCGCGCACCACCCAGGTGTATCGCCGCGCTATCGACGATGCGGTGGCCGGTCGCGCGTTCGACCGCAACCTGATGACCGACCTCGACTCTTTGGCCCAGCGCGGCTACACCGAAGGTTTCCTGCGCCGGCACGTCCACGATGAGTACCAGAACTACCAGAACGGCAGTTCCGTCTCCGAGCGCCAGCAGTTTGTCGGCGAACTGACCGGCGAACGTCGGGGCGAGCTGGCCGAGGTCAAGGTCAAGAACCGCTTCGCCGTGGGCAATCACCTGGAATTGATGACGCCCACCGGCAATTTTCACTTCGACTTGGGCGGCCTGCGCAACGCCAAGGACGAAGCCATCGACGTAGCGCCGGGCGACGGGCACACGGTGTATATACCGCTGCCCGTTGAGATGGATTTGCGCTTTGGCTTGTTGATGCGCGACGTTTGATCAGATCCTGAACTGACCGACCAGTTGCCCCAGGCGCTGGCCCAGGTCCGCCAGGCTGCGCGAAGTCTGGGCCCCCAGTTGGGTTTCATCGGCCACGCTGTCCACCGCCGAGGCAATCTGATGCACGCTGCGGTTGATCTCTTNNGGCGGCGCTGGCGATCTGGGCGTTCATTGAGTTGATGGTGGCAATCAGCTGGGCCATGGTGTCCAGCGACGCTCCGGCCTGGTTGGCCTGGGCCGAGGTGCCATCGCCGGCCTCGCTGGAACGGCGCATGGCTTCCACGGCGGCTTCGGTGCCGGTTTGCAGGCGGTCGATCATGCCCTGGATTTCCTGGGTGCTGGTCTGGGTGCGGCTGGCCAGGGCGCGCACTTCGTCGGCCACC
>NZ_JAEILC010000183.1:5169-9327 GCF_016307435.1 Pseudomonas sp. S4_EA_1b
GTTGGTCTGCTCGGCAATCGAGCGGATCACACTCAACACGCTGACAATCGACGTCACATCCTGTTGCAGGCTGTCGAGGGACACGCCGCTGCTGCGGATGTCGTTCACCAACGCGTGGATCTGCGCGATGCTGCCGTCCACCACGCGCTTGGCGGCCTGGCCTTCGGCGTCGGTCTGCTGCGCGGCCACCGAGGCGCCCTGGGCACTGCGCGCCACTTCCTGGGCGGCGGACGACATTTGATTGATGGCGGTGGCGACCTGGTCCGTCTCGTGGCGCTGGCGCTCCATGGCCTGCTCCGAGCGGTGGGCCTGGTCGGACACCTGGCCCACCAGGCCGGTAAGCTGAGCGGTCATTTCGGTGATCTGGCGCACCAGGCCGTGGATCTTGTCGACAAACCGGTTGAACGCGCCGGCCAGCTCGCCCAACTCGTCCTGGCTGGTGATGGCCAGGCGCCGAGTCAGGTCACCCTCGCCGGCGGCAATATCGTCGAGGTTGGCTTTCATCAAATGCAACGGACGCAAAATGGTATTGGCCAGCACCATGCCCGCAGCGGCGATCACCAGCAACACCACCACGGCCACGCCGAGGATACTCAGCAAAACACCTTCCATGCGCGCTTTGACCTTGGCCTCGACCACCGCCACCTGGGCTTCGATGCCGTCGAGGTTGACCGAGGTACCGATGACCATATCCCACTTGGGCAGGTAATCGGTGTAGCCAAGCTTGGGCACCAGTTCGGTCTGCCCCGGCTGGGTCGAGCTGTATTGCAGGTAATGGCTGCCGTCCTTGCCGACCTTGACCAGGTCGCGGTTGACGTAGACGCCATTGGAGTCGCGGTTGTCTTTGAAACTCTTGCCCACGCCGTCGGGGCTATTGCCCTTGAACAGGCGGATGGTCTCGGAGTCGTAGCCGAAGAAGTAACCGTCCTTGCCGTAGCTGATGTTGGACAGCAGCTTGACCACCTCGGCCCGCGCCGCCGTATCGCCAGGCGCGGCGGCATCGTAGAGCGGCTTGACGGTGCTCATAGCCACTTCCACGTAACTTTGCAAAGTGGCCTTAGCGTTATTGAGCAAGCGCTGGCGGGTTTCATCCACCTCACTGCGCGCCTGGCCCTGGAGGATCCACACCGTAGTGAGGCTGATGACCAGCGCGAACAGCAACACCGGCACAACGGCGAGGGACAGGACTTTGGCCTTCAGACTCAGACGCATGGCTTTTCTCTCTTATTAAGCGACTTGAGAGGTTATCGGCCGATGGAAAACTATCTGTAGGCGCGAGCGCGCTCGTTCCTACAGAGGCATGGGGTCAAAGGGACATCGCCGCCAGCCAGCCAAACGCCAGCAACGGGATGTTGTAGTGCAGGAATGTTGGCACCACGGTGTCCCAGATGTGGTGGTGCTGACCGTCGATATTCAGGCCGGAAGTCGGACCGAGGGTGGAGTCCGACGCAGGCGAGCCGGCATCGCCCAGGGCCCCCGCCGTGCCAACGATGCACACAATGGCCAGCGGACTGAAGCCCAACTGCACGCACAACGGCACGAAGATCGCGGCCAGGATCGGCACCGTGGAAAACGACGAACCAATCCCCATGGTCACCAGTAGGCCCACCAGCAACATCAGCAGCGCGCCGACCCCACGGCTATGGCCGATGAACGCGGCCGAAGTTTCCACCAGCGAACGCACGTCCCCAGTGGCCTTGAGCACTTCGGCGAACCCCGAGGCGGCGATCATGATGAAGCCGATCATTGCCATCATCTTCATGCCTTCGGTGAACAGGTCGTCGGTCTCGCGCCAGCGCACAATCCCCGAGGCCGAGAAGATCAGGAACCCGGCCAGCGCACCGATGATCATCGAATCCAGCCACAGCTGAATGATGAACGCCGAGGCAATCGCCACGCCGGCCACCAGCAGGGTCAGCGGGTTGTACTGCACCGCCACCTGCTCGACCCGCTCGATTTTCGCCAGGTCGTACACGCGCTTTTTGCGGTAGCTGATAAACACCGCCACCAGCAGGCCAACCACCATGCCCAGCGCCGGCAGGCCCATGGCGTGGGTCACGTTGACCTGGCTGACGTCCACGCCGCTCTTGGCCACGTTGGCCAACAGGATCTGGTTAAGGAAGATATTGCCGAAGCCCACCGGCAGGAACATGTACGGCGTGATCAGGCCGAAGGTCATCACACAGGCGATCAAGCGCCGATCCAATTGCAGCTTGGTCAGCACATACAGCAGCGGCGGCACCAGCAGCGGGATAAACGCAATGTGAATCGGCAGGATGTTTTGCGATGCAATCGCCACCACCCACAGCAGACCGATCAGCAGCCATTTGACGTGACTGCCGCCGCTGGCGTCCTGGCGGTCCACCAACAGCAGGGCCTTGTCGGCCAGGGCATGGGCCAGGCCGGACTTGGCGATGGCCACCGCGAATGCACCGAGCAAGGCGTAGGACAACGCCACCGTCGCGCCCCCACCGAGGCCGCCGTTGAAGGCGCTGAGGGTGGCTTCGATCCCCAGGCCGCCGGTGAGACCGCCCACCAGGGCGCCGACAATAATGGCGATGACCACATGCACGCGGGACAGGCTAAGCAACAGCATGGTGCCGACCGCGGCGATGACTGCGTTAATCATGGTTACCTCAAGCAGAAACAGAAAAACAGGCATGCCCGCGCCCCAGCGCCCCATCGGAGGGCGGCCAGTGTGCAGGCTTCAAGGAGGTCTTATTAGAGGGCGGGCACTTTGCAGCAGGCGCGGCCCCATGTCAAAAGCCGCTGCCGAGGGACGCGCCGCTCCGGCAGGTTTAAATTGATCGTTTGAATAAAGAAAATCTTCCTGCGGCCGATAAACGGGCTCTTTGTGTTTTCAGGTAAGGATGTCCGATGTCGCTCAGACAACTCTCCATTCAATGGAAAATCACCCTGCTCGCCGGCCTCTGCCTGCTGGGAATCGTGAGCCTGCTGGTGGGTTTGTCGCTGTACCGCATGGCGCAGAGTTCCGAGCAGGTCAAAGCCTCCAGCATGCAGATGCTCAATGAAGCCGCCCAGGCGCGTATCGAGGCCCAGGGCGAGGTGCAGGCGCTGGGTATCCGTCGGCAATTCATGGACGCTTATCAATATGGCCATGGCTTTGCCCGCCAGGTGCTGTTCTTGCGCGAGCAGGCGGAGAAACGCTTTCTGGACGCCTTCGACACCCGCGAAGACCTGACCCGCCAAGTCAGAGCCGCGTTGCAGGCCAACCCGGACCTGTTGGGCCTGTCCCTGGTGTTCGAAGCCAATGCGCTGGACGGCAAGGATGAGCTGTTCGCCGGCCAAACCGAGCTGGGCAGCAACGACAAGGGCCGCTTCGCACTGTATTGGTCGCAGCCGACACCCGGCCAGTTGACCTCCATGGCATTGCCGGAAAGCGACATGACCGACACCACCGTCGGCCCTAGTGGCGAAAAGGCCAACGCCTGGTTCACCTGCCCGCGCAGCACCCTCAAGCCTTGCGTGATCGAACCCTACTTTTATGTGATCAACGGCCAGAACGTACTGATGACCAGCATCGTGTTTCCGTTGATGGCCAACGGCAAAGTCATCGCGTCGCTGTCGGTGGACATCAACCTCAACAGTTTGCAGGCCGTGAGCCAACAAGCCAGCGCCAAGCTGTACGACGGCCAGACCCACGTCAGCATCCTCAGCCCCACCGGCCTGCTCGCCGGCTACAGCGCGGACGCGAGCAAACTCAGCCAGCGTTTGGACCAGGTCGACCGCCGCAGCGGCGCTCAACTGATCGGAGCCCTGGCCGGCAGCACGGGCATCAGCAGCCTGCACACCGAACATCAACTGAAAGTGCTGGCGCCGTTCGCACCGATTCCCGACGGCAAGCCATGGGGCGTATTGCTGGACGTGCCGGAAAAAGTCCTGGTGGGTCCCGCCGAAGCCCTCAAGGCACAAATGGATGCGGACAACACGCGCGGCACCCTGCTGGAACTGAGCCTGGGCCTGCTGGCAGCGGTGATCGGCCTGATTCTGGTATGGCTGATGGCGCGCAGCGTGACCCGGCCGATCTTGGGGGTGGCGCACATGCTCGAAGACATCGCCAGCGGCGAAGGCGACCTGACGCGGCGCCTGGCCTATGACAAACGCGATGAACTGGGCCAACTGGCCGGCTGGTTCAAC
>NZ_JAEILC010000184.1:0-4980 GCF_016307435.1 Pseudomonas sp. S4_EA_1b
GGCTGCAAAGCAGCCCCACTCCAGAGACTGTGTTTTTATCGGGCACACCGAGGGGCTTGGTTTGGGGGCCGCTTCGCGGCCCAGCGCGGGGCAAGCCCGCTCACCACAAAAAAACCCATTTTCTCAGGTCTTCCAGACTGGCCGCAGCGCGTGGTCAATCACCCAGCGCGGCTCGCCGGGGCGGATGCAAGTGCCGCCGACCCAGCGTTCGTGTGAGGCGTGGTCGAGCCAATAGGCTTGGCCGCTGAGCACCTGATGGCCCAGGGGCGTCAGCGTCAGCACGCGACGGGGCCATTCCAGTTGTGTTGCGCTTTCGGTAAGTAACGGTTGCGCGCCATCGATGAGCGGGCGGAGCAGCGCATGGAACATCATGTCGCCCAGAAACGGCAGTGGTTCGCGCTTGGCCATCAGTTCGGCGAATACACGCCCGAAGGGCATGGGCCCGGTGTCGGCGAGGCTGGTCAAGGCCAGGCGCTCGGTCAGCGACAGGCCGTCCTGGGCGCCAGGCAATTCTTGCAACTGACGCAACAAGGCCGGGCCCAGCAAGGGTAGGGCGGGGTGATGGGCGTGTGCCAGTTGCGCCAGTTTGAGCGGTGACGGATCGCAATAGGCCGACCAGGCCTGTTTGGCCAGCTGCACCGCGTCGTCACCGATCAAGCGCCGCTGTGGCCACAGCCAGGCGAGCACGTCCGGGGCCAGTTGGCCGATGCCGATAAAGCGTTCGACGCCTGGAATCTGCGCCACTTCAATCAACTCCAATTGGCGCGGAGCACGGTCCAGGCCGGCCAGGACACGGATCAGGAACAGCTGGTCATACGCGTCCGCTTCGCACCACAACACACTCGGCGTGTCGTCGGCCAGCGCCTGCAATTGCTGGTATTCATCGTCGACCCGGCGCGCCACGGTGGCCAAGTCCAGGGCGAAGGCCTGGCTGATAAAGGCGCTGCGTAGAGCGCGAAACGCCTCGGCGGGCAGGTCGCGTACCGGGCCCATGCACAGCGGGTCGGTGAGCATGCGGAACTGGCCCTGGAACCCGGCCAGTTGCAAGGTGTGGGCGATGTCGCTGCCGCAGCGCCAATGGGTGGTGCGGGCTTCATCACTGGCGTGGAAATCGGGATGGCGCGCGGCAAAGTCGAGGGCGTCGACATGGGCCTTGAGCTTGGGCCAACTGCTGAACCCCAACTGCTTGGCGATCTGCCATTGGGCCTGGGACAAGGTTGCACCGGGGTCTTGGGCTTTGAGATGCGGCAGCAATTCCTTGGCGCGCTTGCGCTGCTGTTCAAGGTTGAGGCGACCATCGGTGGTGGAGGTGACGGGACGTGGCGACATACGAGCTCCTGGGCTTACCTTTTTCCGCTGTCAGGTGGGGAGTCGTAGCAATCGGATGGGTGTTGCGGTGCCCTGGGCGCAGCCCTTTCCGCGGAAGGTGGCGTGGATCGCGCCAGGCCGCAAATATAGGCAGCATGGCAGGCGATTGCAAGGCGGCCCTCGCGCAGAGGGCCGCATTGCCTTACTTGTCCTGGCGCGCGTCCAGAGTCTTGCGGTGTTCGGCCAGGAACGGCTGTTCAGCCGGATCAAAGCGATCGATCCCGGCAGTGAAGCGGTGCCAGTACGGGTATAACGGCTGGCGCCGTGTCACGGCTTCGATGCGGGAGGATTGCGCCTCGGTGAGCTTCAACTCGGTGGCCGCCAGGTTATCGCGCAGGTGTTCCTCGGTGCGCGCGCCGACGATCAACGAGGTGATGCCCGGACGATCCTTGAGCCACGCCAGGCACGTACGCGCCACCGAGACGCCGTGCTCGTCGCCTACCGCGGCGAGGGTTTCGATGATGTCCAGCGCGCGCTCATGATCATGCACGTAGGGTTCCGGCCAGTCGCTGCCCTGGCGGGTATTGGCCGGCGGCTTTTGCCCTCGGCGGGTGGAGCCGGTCAACAGACCTTCGCCCATCGGTCCCCACACCAGGGTGCCAACGTGCTGATCGAGGGCCAGCGGCAGTAACTCGTACTCGGCCTCGCGGGATTCCGGGGTGTAGTAGATCTGTTGCGTGATGGGTTTGAGCATGCCGTGCAACTCGGCTTTGCCCAGGGTTTTCATCATTTGCCAGGCCGTGAAATTGCTGGTGCCGAAATAGCGGATCTTGCCCGAACCCACCAACAAGCGCAGGGCTTCGAGGGTTTCCTCGATGGGCGTCATACCGTCCCAGTTGTGCAGCTGATACAGGTCGATATGGTCGGTGCCCAGGCGCTTCAGACTGGCTTCGCAGGCTCGGATCAAGTGATAGCGCGACGAGCCGGAGTTGTTCGGGTTGTTGTCCACCGGGCTGCGCCCTTTGGTGGCCAGCAGGATATCGTTGCGCTTGTCGCCAAGCGCCTTGCCGACCACTTCCTCGGCCAAGCCATGGGAATAGAGGTCGGCGGTGTCGACCATGTTTACCCCGGCGTCGAACGCGATGTCGAACATGCGCCTGGCCTGGGGCACGTCGACGCTGCCGCATTTCTCAAACTCGGCGCGGCCGCCAAACGGTACGGTGCCCAGGATGATTTCGGATACCAGCAGACCCGAATGGCCCAGTTGTCGATACTGCATGTCGCCTCCTGCTAAACGTTGAACGTGAAGTTCTGAGCCATGCAGTTGGCGATAGTTTGAATTTTTTCCATGAAACCTCGATGCGCCTGCTGCACCTGGCTGCCGGATATATGTGGATGGGCATTGTTTCGCCAGCTGAAATGCTCGATTGTGAACCGTGGTGATTCCATCGGTGGCAGCAGCGCTGGAAGATGGTCAGCGCTGCCTACCCACTACTTTTTTGGAGCCTGTCATGTCTCAGCCTGCGATCAAACTCTACGGTTTTCCGTTGTCCGGCCACTCCCATCGAGTCGAGCTGATGTTGTCGCTGTTGGGGCTGCCCAGTGAATTTATCCTGGTCGACCTCAAGCAAGGCGCGCATAAAAGCGCGGCGTTTCTGGCCAACATCAACAGTTTCGGTCAGGTGCCGGCCATCGATGACGGCGGCGTGGTGCTGGCCGATTCCAATGCCATCCTGGTGTACCTGGCGAGCCGGTACGGCAACGGCCAATGGCTGCCGAGTGACCCGGTGGGGCAGGCGCGGGTCCAGCGCTGGCTGTCGGCCGCCGCCGGGCCGCTGCACGCAGGGCCTGCCACCGCGCGGCTGGCGGTGGTGTTTGGCGCCGATGTGGATGCGCCGTTGGCCATCAGCCGGGCTCATGGGTTGTTGAGCCTGTTGGAGCAGCAACTGAGTCAGACACCGTTTTTGGTGGGCGAGCAGCCGAGCATTGCCGATGTGGCGTTCTACAGTTACGTGGCCCACGCGCCGGAAGGCAATGTGTCGTTGGCCGACTACCCTCAGGTACGCGCCTGGTTGGGGCGCATCGAAGCCCTGCCGGGTTTTGTCGGTATGCCGCGCACAGCCGTCGGTTTGCAATCGAGCTAGGGAGCGTCAATGGACCGATTTCATGAAATGCAGGTGTTTCTGGCGGTGGCCGAGGAGCAGGGCTTCGCTGCGGCAGCACGGCGGTTAAATACGTCGCCCCCCAGCGTGACCCGTGCCATCGCCGCGATGGAACAACGCCTCGGCACACAGCTGCTGGCGCGCACCACCCGCAGCCTGCACCTGACTGAAGCCGGCCAGCGTTATTTGGAAGATTGCCGACGCATCCTCGCCGAGTTGGACGAGGCCGAGGAGGCGGCGGCGGGCAGTTACGCCAGCCCCTGGGGCCACCTGACGGTGACCGCCCCGGTGCTGTTCGGCGAGCTGTATGTGGCGCCGCTGCTGGGCGAATACCTCGACCGATTCCCCCAGGTGACGATCAACGCGCTGCTGGTCGATCGTGTGGTGAACATGGCCGATGAAGGTGTCGACGTGGCCGTGCGTATCGGCCATCTGCATGAGCCGGGGCAGCAGGCGCTAAAAGTCGGCGAAGTGCGCCGCGTGGTGTGTGCTGCGCCGGGCTATCTGGAGCGGCATGGCCGGCCCGAACATCCCGGGCAGTTGCGCGAGGCTACGATTGCCACCTCGTCCGCCAGCCAAGTGGTCAGCGAATGGCAATTCGTCGACGACGGTCGCTCGCTGACGGTGCCGATTACTCCACGCCTGGTGGTCTCGGCGAATAACGCGGCGATCCACCTGGCGCGCCTAGGTTGGGGGATGACGCGGGTGCTGTCGTATCAGGTCGCTGCGGCGGTCGCGGCCGGTGAGCTGGAGATTGTGCTGGACGCCTTCGAGCCGCCGCCGCTGCCGATCCAGGTGGTGTTCCACAACCGTGGGCGCGTGCCGGTCAGGGTCAACACCTTTGTCGACTTTCTCAGTCAGCGCCTGAGCCAGGATGCTGCGTTGAACCCGTCCGACCGGCACTCGCTTTGATGGAGCGTTATCGCGATATGCAGTTGTTCGCCGCGCTGGCTGGGCAACCGAGCCTGGCGTCGGCGGCGCGCGCTGCACGGGTGTCCGGCCCGACCTTGGTGCGCGCCATTGCCCGTTTGGAGGCGCGCCTGCGCGTGGCGTTGTTGCAGCGCAGCACCCGCGGCGTCAGCCTCACCACTGCCGGCGCTGCCTACCTGGCCGATTGCGTACGGTTGCTGGCCGCCGTCGACGCCGCCGAAGCCTCGGCCAAGGGCTTGCAGATGCAGGTTCAGGGCAGCCTGCGGGTGTGTTTGCCGTTACTGTTCAGCCGCTACGTGATGGCGCCGGTATTGGCCGACTATTTGGCGCACTACCGCGACATGCGCTTGCTGGTGCGCTATCAGGACCCTCACCCTAACCTGTACGAGGAGGGGCTGGATGTGGCGATCCTGGTGGGCGAATTGCCCAACTCAGCGCTGATCGCGCGTCCTTTGGGCCAGGTGCGACCCATTCTGTGCGCAAGCCCCGATTACCTGGCTGCCCACGGTGAACGCACCCACCCCCATGCACACAACGAGCAACCGATGATCGGCAGGCCCGCCGCTTATGAACCCTTCCC
>NZ_JAEILC010000185.1:0-4307 GCF_016307435.1 Pseudomonas sp. S4_EA_1b
GGTAGGGCAAATGCGCGGTAAGGCCGAGGGTGGAGCCGATGATCAGCGGCGGAGTGATGATACCGACGAAGGCGGCAAACACATGCTGCAAGCGCGGCAAATAGGGCGGGGGCGGGTTTTGGGCGGTCGTTGAGACCGTAGATCAGGTCGCTGGGGCTGGAGGATTCTGGTGGCATGGCGGGCAAACTCAAGGCGGACGGTTCTAGGTCCTGATGCCCTTGCAAAAAGCTGTCCAGTTGCTCAGCTTTTGCGCCGAGGCCCGATTTAGCGTGTTGCAGCCAAGCTGTCGAGAAAGCTTTCCAGCACCAAATGAGGGCGACGGCCCTTGCGCGTGACCGATGCCAGGCTCAAATCGTAAAAACGTGTAGCCGGTTTCAGCGCACGCAGTCGGCCTTGTTGTACCCATAGGTTGGCGTAGTGATCAGGTAAATAGCCGATATAGCGACCAGTGAGGATCAGAAACGCCATGCCTTCGCGGTCCGACGCGCTGGCGGTGCAGTTGAGCGCCTGGTAGTGAGCCTGGATGTCTGCGGGCAGGCGAAAGGTCGGGGCGATTGCGTCCTGGCTATCGATGCGGGTGTCGTCCAGCGCTTTGTCGTCGGCATAGAACAGCGGATGACCGACTGCGCAGTAAAGCAGCGAACGTTCGCTGTAGAGCGGCTGGTATTCCAGGCCGGACAGCGCGCTGGCTTGGGGCACAACTCCCACATGCAGGCGGCCGTCGAGTACGCCTTGCTCCACTTCGTTGGGTGCGATCATGCGGATCTGAATCTGCACGTCCGGGCCCCGTTCCTTCAATTGTGCCAAGGCGTGTGTGATGCGCATGTGAGGCAGGGTGACAAGGTTGTCGGTGAGACCGATGATTAATTCGCCGCGTAAGTGCTGGTGCAGGCCGTTGACCTCGGTGCGAAAACTTTCCAGCGCGCTCAACAACTGCAGGGCCGACTGGTACACCTCGCGCCCTTCCTCCGTGAGCGAAAACCCCGCGCGGCCACGCTGGCAGAGCCTCAATCCCAGCCGCTGTTCAAGGTCGCTCATTTGCTGGCTGATGGCCGAGCGCCCGATGCCGAGCACGGTTTCTGCCGCCGAGAACCCGCCGCATTCCACCACGCTGCGAAAGATGCGCAATAAGCGGATATCAAAGTCGCTGACTTGAGCCAGGGGATCGGGACGACGGATGCTCATAGTTTAGTGAAGCCCTGACTGAAGGTTAGAAAAGTTGGATTTCACCGACTTTATCGCCATGGCAATTTAGCTGCAAGAACGCTTTCAATCCCGACGCTGCCTTTTGCCCTGCGAGGTTTTGCTGATGAATATGCCCGAAAACGCCCCTTCGTCCCTGGCCAGCCAACTCAAGTTGGATGCGCATTGGATGCCGTATACCGCTAACCGTAATTTCCAGCGCGAGCCACGCCTGATCGTGGCCGCAGAGGGTAGCTGGCTGACGGATGACAAGGGGCGCAAGGTCTACGATTCGTTATCAGGCCTGTGGACCTGCGGCGCCGGGCACACCCGCAAAGAAATTCAGGAAGCGGTGGCCAAGCAATTGGGCACGTTGGACTACTCGCCGGGCTTCCAATATGGTCATCCGCTGTCCTTTCAACTGGCGGAAAAGATTACCGATCTGACCCCCGGAAACCTCAATCATGTGTTTTTCACCGATTCTGGCTCCGAGTGCGCCGACACCGCGGTGAAGATGGTGCGGGCTTACTGGCGCTTAAAAGGCCAGGCCACCAAGACCAAGATGATAGGCCGCGCACGGGGTTATCACGGGGTGAACATCGCCGGCACCAGCCTTGGCGGTGTGAACGGTAACCGTAAGATGTTTGGCCAGGCGCTGATGGATGTTGACCATCTCCCGCACACCTTGCTGGCAAGCAATGCGTTTTCCCGCGGCATGCCTGAGCAGGGCGGCATCGCCTTGGCAGATGAGTTGCTCAAGTTGATCGAGCTGCATGACGCGTCGAACATCGCCGCGGTGTTCGTCGAGCCGATGGCCGGTTCGGCGGGCGTGCTGGTGCCGCCACAGGGTTACCTCAAGCGCCTGCGCGAGATCTGCGATCAGCACAATATCCTGCTGGTATTCGATGAAGTGATCACCGGTTTCGGCCGCACCGGCTCGATGTTCGGTGCGGACAGCTTTGGTGTGACCCCGGACTTGATGTGCATCGCCAAGCAAGTCACCAACGGCGCGATCCCCATGGGCGCAGTGATTGCCAGCAGCGAGATCTATCAAACCTTCATGAACCAGGCGACGCCGGAGTACGCAGTGGAGTTCCCCCACGGCTACACCTACTCGGCGCACCCGGTCGCTTGCGCGGCGGGCCTGGCGGCGTTGGACCTATTGCAGAAGGAAAACCTGGTGCAGAGCGTAGCCGAAGTCGCTCCGCACTTTGAGAATGCGCTGCACGGTTTGAAGGGCAGCAAGAACGTAATCGACATTCGCAACTATGGCCTGGCCGGCGCGATCCAGATTGCCCCGCGTGACGGAGACGCCATTGTGCGTCCATTCGAGGCCGGCATGGCTTTGTGGAAGGCGGGGTTCTACGTGCGCTTTGGTGGCGACACGCTGCAGTTCGGGCCTACCTTCAACAGCAAGCCGCAGGACCTGGATCGCTTGTTCGACGTGGTCGGCGACGTGCTGAACAAAATCGACTGATTTCTCCTTCTATATAGAACAACTTTTCGGGAGCCCTGCATGAGCCTTATCCAGCATTTGATCAATGGCGAGTTGGTCAACGACAGCGGTCGCAGCGCTGATGTGTATAACCCGTCCACCGGCCAGGTGATTCACCAAGTGCCGTTGGCCAGCCGTGAAACTATCCAGCGTGCAATCGACGCAGCGAAGGCGGCCTTTCCGGCCTGGCGCAATACGCCGGCGGCTAAGCGCGCTCAGGTGATGTTTCGTTTCAAGCAATTGCTGGAGCAGAACGAAGCCCGCATCTCGCAGTTGATCAGCGAGGAGCATGGCAAAACGTTGGAAGATGCCGCCGGCGAGCTCAAGCGCGGGATCGAAAATGTCGAGTATGCGTGCTCGGCGCCGGAGATTCTCAAGGGCGAATACAGCCGTAACGTTGGGCCGAACATCGATGCGTGGTCGGACTTCCAGCCCCTGGGTGTAGTGGCCGGTATTACGCCGTTCAATTTCCCGGCGATGGTGCCTTTGTGGATGTACCCGTTGGCGATCGTCTGCGGCAACTGCTTCATTCTCAAACCTTCGGAGCGCGATCCAAGCTCGACGCTGCTGATCGCACAACTGTTGCAAGAAGCCGGTCTGCCCAAAGGCGTCCTCAATGTGGTGCACGGAGACAAAGGGGCGGTGGATGCGTTGATCGAAGCGCCTGAAGTAAAAGCTTTGAGCTTTGTAGGATCGACGCCGATTGCTGAGTACATCTATTCCGAAGCGACCAAACGCGGCAAGCGTGTACAGGCGCTGGGCGGAGCGAAGAACCATGCGGTATTGATGCCGGACGCCGATCTGGATAACGCGGTCAGTGCCTTGATGGGGGCTGCCTACGGATCATGCGGCGAGCGTTGCATGGCGATCTCGGTGGCCGTGTGCGTGGGCGACCAGGTCGCCGATGCTTTGATTGCCAAGTTGGTGCCGCAGGTCAAGGCATTGAAGATTGGCGCAGGCACGTCTTGCGGCCTGGATATGGGGCCGTTGGTCACTGGGCAGGCGCGGGACAAGGTCAGCGGCTATATAGAAGACGGCGTGGCTGCCGGCGCTGAGTTGGTGGTCGATGGTCGCGGGTTGAGTGTTGCCGGTCATGAGCAGGGCTTCTTCCTCGGCGGTAGCCTGTTTGATCGCGTAACCCCTGAGATGCGTATCTATAAAGAAGAGATTTTTGGCCCAGTGTTGTGCGTGGTTCGGGTAGACAGCCTGGAAGCTGCGATGCAACTGATCAATGATCACGAGTATGGCAACGGCACTTGTATCTTCACCCGTGATGGTGAAGCGGCACGTCTGTTCTGTGACGAAATCGAAGTGGGCATGGTGGGTGTGAACGTTCCGCTGCCGGTGCCGGTGGCTTATCACAGCTTTGGTGGCTGGAAGCGATCGCTGTTTGGCGACTTGCATGCGTATGGGCCGGATGGTGTGCGCTTTTACACTCGGCGCAAGGCGATTACCCAGCGTTGGCCGCAGCGGGCCAGTCATGAAGCGTCACAGTTTGCTTTTCCCAGCCTTTAGCCCTCGTTGGCTAGGCGGGAAGCCGGCCCATTAGGGCCGGCTTTCGTGCTTTGGGGCGTTTTTTGACCAGTACGACAGAATTATGAAAATAGTGGTTGACGGCAGATTCCAGAAG
>NZ_JAEILC010000186.1:0-1350 GCF_016307435.1 Pseudomonas sp. S4_EA_1b
TGCGCTAGCAGCTATCCGTCTAATTGAACCGCCCCGGGTTTCGCGGAGGCTGTTTTGTTTGAGTCAGGCAGCAACCGATATGGTTGCCTGACTCTGTTCATATAGTGCCTCAAACTCGGCCGGTGGCCTATTTCCAATTGGCTCCAGCAGGCGCTGATGGTTGAACCAGGTCACCCACTTCAGCGTTTCCCA
The DNA here is from genome assembly GCF_016307435.1 of Pseudomonas sp. S4_EA_1b. Lineage (NCBI taxonomy): Bacteria > Pseudomonadati > Pseudomonadota > Gammaproteobacteria > Pseudomonadales > Pseudomonadaceae > Pseudomonas > Pseudomonas sp. S4_EA_1b. The sequence goes on from NZ_JAEILC010000186.1 coordinate 193, forward strand.
CTCCAGACTGTCTACGCTTTTCCACGGCCCTCGCTTATGGATCAGTTCGGTCTTGTAGAGGCCGTTGATGGTCTCTGCCAGTGCGTTGTCGTAGCTGTCACCGGTATTGCCAACCGAGGGTTCGATGCCAGCTTCGCCCAGCCGCTCGCTGTAGCGAATCGACAGATATTGCGAGCCCCTATCGCTGTGATGAACCAGCCGGTGGGGCTCAGGCCGACGAGTGTGAAGCGCCTGTTCCAGAGCATCCAGAACAAACTCTGTGCGCATGTGTCGGCTGACACGCCAGCCTACGATAAACCGTGAGTAGACATCGACGATGAACGCCACATAAGCAAATCCCTGCCAGGTTGAAACGAATGTGAAATCGGCGACCCAGAGCTGATTGGGACGTTCGGCCGTGAACTGGCGCTTTACCAGATCCCTGGGATTGGCATTGTCAGGATCGGGTTGTGTGGTTTTCACCGTTTTGCCCCGCGTTACGCCGCAGAGCCCCATTTCACGCATCAACCGTTCCACTGTGCAGCGCGCAACCACCTGGTGTTCGCGATGCATCTGCCGCCAGACTTTCCTAGCCCCGTAGACCTCGTAGTTTTCCTGCCAGACACGGTGAATTTGTACAGCAAGTTCCTCGTCACGGATCGCTCGGGCGGAGCGTCGTGAGCGGTCACGTAGCCGTGCAGCATGGCGCCGGTAAGCCGATGGAGACACTTGCAACACGCGGCACAGTGGCTCGACTCCAAAGCTTTGCCGGTGCTTGTCGATCAGCTGCCAGATCACTTCAAACGGCGGTCGAGCTCCGCCTGGGCGGAAAAAGCGCTGGCGACCTTGAGGATTTCGTTGGCTCGCTTGAGCTCACGAACCTCGCGCTCCAGTTCCTTGACGCGGGCATCAGTGCCCGAGGCGGAGGGGGCCGCAGGCGCAGCCGCCTTCCGAATCCAACTGCTCAACGTCTGGGCGGTGCAGCCGATCTTGCTGGCCACGGCCTCAATGGCGGCCCACTGCGATGTGCGGGACTCCCGGACCTCATAAACCATACGGATGGCCCGGTCACGGACTTCAGGGGAAAATTTGGTGTGCTTGCTCATATGGGCTCCATTCTCTCAAAGGGTGGAGCCTCCGCGAAACCCGGGGCGGTTCAGTCGTGCTGATACCAAACGA
>NZ_JAEILC010000187.1:0-7579 GCF_016307435.1 Pseudomonas sp. S4_EA_1b
CAGCCGTATTCCTATCAAAGCGATGGTGGAAGCAATCCAGCATCTCAGATTCGAACCCTAAAAATAATTATAGAAAAAGCTAGACTTTATTGATTTTCTATTGACAAAAAAGCGTTTCTCGCGATATAATGAACACATATAGAGAGAAACCTTTACTGCATTATCCATCCCCCCCTCAGATGGATCACTGTTAGTTACAGCCATTTCGAAATAGTGACTCGGCAAAGGTTTCTCCTTAACTCCGAAAAGCCACAACCCCCTCAAAGTTGTGGCTTTTTGTTGCTTAAAATCTAATCTGTAACGCCGACACACAACAACCCTATACAACCCACCATACACATTGGAGCCATTACTGTGCCTAAAGAAAACAATTGCCTCAGTTGCGGAACGAAGTTAATCAACCGCCGAAGTCATACAAAAACGTGCTCAAATAAATGCCGTGTAAAGCACTGGAGAAGTAAGCAAGAAAAACTGGTGCCATTGAAGCTGAAATTCAATGTTTCCCATTTTGAAACTGTCAGCATTGAAGCTGCTAAGCTTGGTGTGACAGTGCAATCTTTGATTATTTCGCGCTCTCTGGCAACACCACCATCCTGTAATTAAGGAGCAAGCAATGCTAGTAAGATTGAATGAGGAAGCTGTGCAGCAGCTTGAATCATTGATGCAGCGAACTGGCTACACAAATCACCAACACTGCTTGCAAGTAATGGTATCGACTATTACCAACAATCTAAGACGTGCTGACGATAAAGCCAGCAAGCTCAAACAAGCAAATACCTAACCCCCACAATCATTCCTAAAATACTTAACCACAAGTCAGAGGATAATGATCAATGTAAGGAGCTGAACCATGAACTACTTAGTAAGCCATAAACCCTCCCAGCTAATTCTGAAAGCAATCACCACATCTCAAACACCCACGCCGGACGAGCATCACATATTTCATCCAGTCTCAAACACAGTGCTTAATAAATACTACAAGCTAGCTATTAAATCGCGTCGCAACGGCGTGCTGGTAAATGTGGGCGACCTCGCTGCTGTAAGCCCGAGCTTCCTAGAATCACTTAAACGTTAAGCCTGTTCATTGGCCCAAACCTGAGAAATATCGCCACGCCTGGTTAGGGTACAGGGTATGCGTTTTGCCTACCCTACAGGCCACGGAAACCGGGCATCCAAAGTACCAAATCAAAGAGACGTCAGATGTTTTCAACACAAAAAAAACCAAAGGATAAACAACATATGAACACACCACTACTCGAACGGCACTTGGCAGTGCTTCAAGTTAAACATTACCTATCATTACACAATTCAGCAATTGCAGTTGGCGACAAAGTCGAAGCCCGCAGAACCACCGACATCATCGACAAACTGACAACTGAGTACGGTGTGTCAGCGCTTTATGAAGCTCAGGAGAATTCAAATGAGTAGTACTAGTCTAGATTATTTTACGGCTGGCCTCGCAAAAGCATTTGAACGACGACGTGCAATGCAACAACAAACAAAACAACTTCTGGTACAAGTACAGAGCGCTGATAGCGTTGAGGGTGATGCAAATACAATCACCACCTTTAACAACACCATCACTAAGCTCAGTGAGGAACAACATAAACAAACCATCGTAAATACGATGATCGCACTTATTCACAAAAGGAAAAATTAAAATGACTGATAAGATTAGAATTAGCGGCGCACCACCAAAATGGGATGATGCTGAGTTTGAAGTAAGGCTGCAAGGCTGGGTCAATGTCTACAGGGGTACTACCCAGTGCATGGAACATGTACGCTCACCTCTCACTCATGACTTTCTTGAGCTGGTAGCTTCGAAAGTAGCAGAGGGTTACACAGTGGCTCGTAATCAAGCAGTCACACACGAAGCACTCAATCATTCGTGCTGGATGATCAAGCCCGAATCACACCAGCAAAAAGATATTGATGACATTCGAATTCGAGTCAAAGCTGAATATGTTGAATTCCTACAAGGTGAGCATGTCCGATATCAAGAATTGCTACGTCAACAACTTATCCAAGCAGCGGAAGCGAAAGAACAGAAGAAGCTCGATGATGCTCGCAATAAGCGATTGTTAGAAATCGACAAAGAGGTAAGCGACACATATTCACCACTTGTTATTCCGGGGTAATTCAGTGATCCAGTGATCCAGTGACAGACGCTGCTAGCGATACCTGCTAAAAGCTTCCACAACGGCTTTATAGGGCGTTCCCGATGCAACCCTACTCAACGATGGCCCCGGCAGATTACCCAGTCTGTGCGGGGCTTTTTGCTTGCTGAGTTTAAACACAGCAGCTCCTACCCCACGGTTATGAATGCTTACTCATGAGGAGAAGCAGGTTTTAGAAAAGCAAAATGTCAAGCTTTTTTTTGACAAGCGGTTCCCGCTCCGGTATAATGCGCGCCTCAAACATACCGCTCAAAACCTCATGGTGATCATTAGTCGATTCCGACTCAGCGCATCATGCGGAGTTTTACGGCTGTGATTTAACCAAAACAACCGGCAATACCCGAGAGGAAATGCCTATGACTTAAACCAACAAAAGGAGAATCACCATGAGCAATACGCACAAAGAACAACAAGCTATCGCCCTTCGCCAAGAAGGGATGTCCTACAAGAAGATCGAGCTGATAACCGGACTGACAGACTATAAAATCAAGATTCTGACAAAAGGAATCCAGAAGGTTACGCCGATCAATACACCGCTTGCCAAATCTGTAGAGCGCGTATATCCGCTGGCGAAAAGGCAGCATGGCATTCGTGAGTACGAACTGCGCGACATCATGCATGAGGAATACGGATCGAAGTGGGACACCAAAAATGGCAAGTACATCAGCAGCTACGACCAGAACGACCTGAACTATGTGAAACAGAAGATTCGCATCCGCGCAGCACAGCATGACTGCGATGTCCTGTTCACACCTGACTGGATTGATGAGGGGGCGCCCACTGCTGGACGTGAGTTTCTTGAAGCCGCTGCCAAAGACATAGCGGCTAGGATCGAAGAGCATACGAATCAGTATATGGATTGTCACTCAACACGCTGGAGAGAAGACAGTGAAGAGGTCGACCTTGCCCAACGCAAACAACACTACGCCGCGAGACGCCACCTACTGAAGCTGGCAATCCAAGGCTATGGAATGGAACCGCTAGCTAGATTGCTAGAACGTTCACTTGTCCTAACTGACTTGCTTGAGGGAACACCTGACACCCCCATGACCAGTGCTAATGGTGACTGGCATGTTGATGAGGCGTCGAAGTATTACCCTGAGCCGACCCGCGCTAACCCGTTCCTAGACTACGCTGAGTCTCAAGGCTGGCTGAAAGACGTTGAGGGCAGCTTTGTTTGACACCCTCAGCGAAAATCGCTGGCTTTTCCCACCATACTAAAGAGCCAGCGAAGGGCGAGATCGTGAGGGTTAAAGCGTAAGCTTTGAATAGGTTAATTTGAGAATAATATAATCTTCTGTGTGGGGCACACAGGATATGTATTAGTGAAGTCGGGAAAGAGGAGAGGCTAGACCTCTCAAATCAAAAAACATTTTCTCTTTAGAGTGAAATGAATATTCTGTCGTATACGACAGTGGTTATAATATTCTGTGTTATCACACAGAGTTAAGATCAATGGCGAGAGGGGTTTATCACCCTACCCTCTCTAAGAGCACTTCACTTCGTTCAGCTTGCGAACATGTCTTTGTATTAGAGTTGATAAGCTCTAGAGAGTCATTCCTGATTGTCAATCAGAGATGCTTGCAGTCTCCTGTGTGAGACACACAGAACGATTAGATATCTTGTGCATCGCACAGAAGAAGATCAAGAGCTGAGAGGGCTTCGCTCATCCTCTCTTCTGAAAGCATTCGCCTTCGGCTCACTTGCTGACACTTATTGTATTGAAGAGCTAAGACCTTATCAGTCATTTCTGATTTTCAATCAGGCATTTTAGCAATCTCCTGTGTGTACACACAGAAATAGACTTGGTGAGCATTCAGGAAGGAGAGCAACAGCGAACAAGCTTTGCAAGTTCACCTTACACAGTGTTGACGAAGAATCCAAAAACTTCTAGACAATTGACCGTTATCAGGAGCGGTATCAGGTTGCAATCATTCTTTTTCAGTTCCAAATAAAAGACTAACATGGTCGCAAACACTGATTTTTACTGGCTTCCAGCTTTTTCATGTTAAGCAAGATTGCATTTCTCCCTGATTTCTTCACAGGCAATGCAATCTGGTTGAAATTAAGAAAAAAGAGAGACCGCAAACCTTCTGTGACCTCCGCTGCACGTCGTTAGCGTCAACCCTAGAGATGATGTCGGTGTCGTCCGCAATACCAACCTACGTCATTCGGTAGCGTCTGAGCTACGATCTTTGTAACCCACAAGGACTATGGTCATGACAGACAACAACCAAGCCAATATAGCCACGGCGGATGTGTTAACCCTTCTACTGCATAACCAGCATGCGCTAGCTGCTGCTATTGAAGAACTCGCCTTGTGGGCAAGGTCAACAGGTTCACCCATAACGCACGGCAACGTGATCGGAGCACTGGAAACCATCGATAGAAACGCATCGGCCATTACCGCTGGCATTTTCAAGATACGTGAGCTGGCGTAGCTGATCCTAGGTATCATCAAACGACCGTTAAACGATACCCTCCAGACAGACGGTATTACGCACCATAAAAATAGGCTTCATTCATTGTTGATACCAAGGTAGACTGATACCACGTTAAACGATACGGAGCCTTCACCATGTCACGCACCTTCCTGTACTGCCGTGTCAGCACCTCGACTCAATTCACTGAAAACCAAGTGCATGAAGTTAAAACCGCTGGTTTTGAGGTACAGGCGAGCCGAGTGGTAGAGGAAACCATTTCTGGCAGCATCGCGGCTATTGAGCGTCCCGGCTTTCAGAAACTGCTTGAGCGTATGGAGTCGTCAGACGTACTGATCGTTACCAAACTGGACCGATTGGGCCGTAACGCTATGGATGTCCGTCAAACTGTGGAGCACCTTGCAACCACAGGAATCCGTGTTCACTGCCTCGCCCTTGGCGGCGTAGACCTCACCAGTGCAGCAGGCAAAATGACAATGCAGGTGCTTGGGGCTGTCGCTGAGTTTGAACGTGACCTACTGATCGAACGCACCCAACAAGGTTTGCTCCGTGCGAAAGCCGAGGGAAAGAAGCTGGGACGTCCACAAGCAACCGACACCACAGCAGCAGTACAACGCCTCAAGGCCAAGGACATGACTCAGGCTGAAGTAGCCGCTGACCTCAAAATTGGTATTGCTACAGTTAAACGTCACTGGAATAAAGCGTAATACAGCAACGCTCGTTAAGGCTCACAGGAGCGACGACAAAGCGGGGTGGTGGCCCCCTACTCGGTTAAACCTTCCCATAAACGACCCTGCGCGACGTCAGGCCATATTTAGATCATCACCATCGGATTTGGCGAAAGCTTGGCATAGGTCCATCCCTGAATGCCGTACCGGCTGGATATGCCTGATCGATATCCAACGCTTACCCCGGATTCCAGCAGAATCAAGATGGAGCTCACAATCAGGTTACCAATTCTGATTTCAGGGGAAACAGGAAAAACCTACCCTACGCTTTTGAGGAATCTATTCGCGTTCGTCCATGCGAATACGCCCATATAGATCAGAGGTTTATTACCTGCCTAGTAGAGAGAACACGACAAATCCTGCAAAAATTGAATACAAGATCCCGCGAGCAACCCAAAGCATTCTCCTTTCCTTTTCCGTAGGCTCTACCACTACATCAGCGTCAAACCCCAACCTGTTGTTGACGCTGTCCACTTCGGATCCACAGTGCTTACATTTCACCGCTGCACATCGAATAGTCTCGGCGCATATTGGACAAGCTCGACCATCGTTGGAGCTACCGATGACCGCCACTTGACGCTTTCCAGCAACAGCCATAATTACGCCAACTAGCAGCAGAAGCCCCCCAATAAGGATGAAATTTTGCCGCTCGGCCATCAACCCAATGTTGTTGACTCGCCCCGCTCCCGACGACACCGAAACATCCATGGCTAAAGCACCGACGATGCAAAGCAGCCCTACTATGAGTGCAAAGTAACCAAATTTCCGCATAGCGATCTCCTTTGAAATTGATCAGCACCAGCTGAGACAAAGTAGATTATCCCAAATTCAGATATCTGAAAACCAGATATAGCTTGGATGGCTACCCCTTCCAGCCAGCTGAATATGCCCAAGACCATCTATCGCCGTGAGTACGATGTGCTGCTGACACTAATCAGGAAACACAGGAAAGATTCAGGACTGACTCAGGTCGCCTGCTCAACCGCTCTAGGGCGCCCACAATCTTTCATGAGCGATGTTGAAACCGGATCAAGGAGGTTGGACATCGTGCAGCTTCGTGACCTATGCAAGGTCCTAGGAGTTGATCTTCAAGAACTGATTGCAGAGTTTGAAAACTCTTTGTCAGCACATCCTGAAACTTAAAATCAATAAAGCTTTCCCTCCCAAATCGAACTGAGTAACGTACAATGCTCGATAAATCTTCAAAAAAAATGTGTAGAGCCCTCAATGCTCTTACAGGAAAATCGGTTCACACACGCTGGCAATGGGCTTCTATTAGTTAGTAGCTGATCGCACACTAGTGCATATTGGTTAATGCAAAGGAAATCCCCCCTAGCCCGTACAACATAGGGGGATTATAGTTTCCAACAGCTAGACATTAATTATTTTTTGTCGGATATAGCATTAACAGGAATAATTTGAAATCTACCACTATAAAGAGGCGACTTAAAGTAACGACCGACCTTTTCTGCCGTATCAATTAGTGCATCCATCGCTTCTTCCAGACCGTCTTCCTTATAAGCTATTGATTCTTCATTAGAATGAATACCGATGTCGCCATTGATAGTTTTACAAACAACAAAAGGGTGAGCGATCTCTTCCATATACTTGTAAAAAGCTCCCTTTGCCATTACTAACCCAAAACGTCGCCAAGCGTATTTCCGTCCCCAATAATAACCGTCAGTAGCTCGATGCTTGACACGATCATCGTTTTTCCCTTGATTTTCTGCAAGCTTATCCAGAGAAAAATGTTTCGCCGCCGAATAGCTCAGCAACTTATTGACACTATCAGCTTTTCCTAAAGCTGAAGGTTCAATAATATTTCTCCCCTCACGATCAGTTATAAATCCGATATTGTAACGATCACCATTTACAAGTTCGGCAGCACTACTATTCGTTTCAAACTGATAAAGAGTACCAGTAGTGGCAGGAGTGAACTGGTGCAAGAACTTACCATTCGGAAGTTCTGTAACGGTATAGCCTCTAACAATAACGTCATGGATCGTATACAAGTTTCGTGATTTCATTTTTTCATCCTTGTCCTTGTAGGGCCGCACCCTGTAATAGCATTTTGTCTCATAAGCAACACCGCTTATACCAAGCTAACTGACTTTGCTAACGTTTTAATATTTTCAGATTTTGAGCACAACCCGAAAAATATATTAAATACTACTCACCTCCGCAAACATTCAAACAGGTCAAGATCACAAAGCTGACCATACTATTGTTGACC
>NZ_JAEILC010000188.1:0-7536 GCF_016307435.1 Pseudomonas sp. S4_EA_1b
TTTGGTCATGGCCGCGTCTGTGTAGAAGGTGCCGTTGGTAGGCGTGCCGACGGTGAACGATTTCACGCTCTCCACGCCATCCACATCGGTCGCACTCAGTTTGACCGCAATGCCCTGGGCCGGATCTTCAGCCCCGCCAGCTTCAACAACCGCTGCCACCGGCGCGTCGTTGACCGGCGTAATCGTTACCGTCAGCGTGCTGCTCGAACCGGTATTAGTGGTGTAGCCGATCTGCGGCACTTCGCCGCTGTAATCCTTGACCGGGGTGAACGTATACGCGCCGTCGACGCTAATCGTGATACTGCCCACGCCTGCGATAACAGCCGTCTGGCCCGCCGCGAAGGTGGTGCCGCCCACGTTGAAGGTGGCGACGGTCAGCACGTTGTCGATGTCGCTGTCGTTGCTCAGCACATTGCCGGTGGCGACGTTATCTTCGACGATCGTGTTGGTATCGGCGACCAGAACGCTGGGATCATCCACGGCAACAACGGTGGAGGTGGCCGGTGCGGGATTGATCGCCAGGTTTTCGTAGTTGCCGCCGGTGGCACTGGTAATGGTGGCGCTGACCGTCAGGTCTTTACCATCCGCCAGGTTAGCCGGAGTGTCGACACTGACCGTACCGGTGGTTTTACCGGCTTCGATGGTGATGGTCTGGTCGTTGGACAGTTTGATCACAACGTCGGTCTGCGCCGCGTTGGTCACGGTGGCGGTGTAGACGATCTTGCCACCCTCATCCACCGATGCCGTCGCGGTGAGCGTAACGGTGGTGGTGTCGATGGTGTCGTTGATCTGAGTGACCGCCGGCGTCGGATCGGTGGTGATGATCAGGTTGCCGCCGCCGGACGTGCCGGCGATGGTGGCGGAGATCGACGAGGCGTCCAGGTAAGGGGTGTCATTACCGGCGAACGTGACGTTCAGCGCGCCCGAGGTCTGGCCGGCTGGGACCACAACAGAGAGGCCGTTGGACAAGGTGACGGTCAGGTCGCTGGTCGGGGCCTGCGTGATGAATACGGTGTAAACCACAACACCACCGGCTTCGGTGATGGTAGGCGTGGCGGTCAGGGTGATGGTGACGTTGCGCGGGTCGACGCCGTTGTTGTCCGCGCCGGTCAGGGCGTTTGCCACCGCATCCGCCGCATTCAGACCGTTGGTCGGATAACCGATGGTAGGGTCGACCACGCCGGCCGTCGCTTCAAGCACAACAAAGCTATGACCGCCGCCGACAGCGCCGTCAGCACCGGCTGCGGTCGGGCCCGCGGCGGTGGCTTCGAGGTCTTGGGTCGGGTCGGCGCCGGCAGCGATGGCCTGCTGCAATTCGGCGACGGACGGTGCTGCTTGAGCAGTGGCGGCGCTGAGGTCGGTGGTCGAGTCAGGTGCGTTGGCGCTCCACTGAGTGTCGCGGCCCAGATCGATCACGCGGCCGTCGGCCAGTTCCAGCGAAACGGCACCGGCCGGGCCCGTATCAATCTGCTCCCCTGCGAACAAGCGGTCGCCTTCTACCAGCAGACGACGAATCCCTTCTGGGGATACCGCGAACACTTGACCGACAATGCTTTTGACGACCGCAACGCTGCTCATAAAAGACTCTCCGTGTATTGCCGTTCAGGGGTATCCACCCAGGAGACCGGCCCTGTCAGTGGTGCCGATTCAATAAGCTGGAGTACTCAATTGCTTAAAAAAATAATGGCGTCAATATTTTGTTGCCGCGCCAGAAAAATTACTTTTCCGTCAAGGTATTGACCTATTGGACGTCATCCTAAACAATCCGCCCAGTAATGTCACATTGATATTTAAGCGGCTTCACGACTTTCTGTTTGCGCCCTGCGGCGCCCAGTAAAAACGGGTATTTCGAGTTGCCACTCCAGTGCAATATTTCAAGTTTGTTGCGGCTTTCAGGCAACCAATCCCCGGGGAAGAATCAGAATGCGTTTGCACTTATTCACCGCTGTGCCATTTGTTCTTGCGACTAGCTTCGTACAGGCTCAAACCCTTCAAGAAGCCATGCAAAAGGCTGTCGACGTTCACCCAGAAATCCAGGCTGCGGTCAACGCACGCATCGCCGCCGACTATCAGGTCAGAGCGGCCCAGGGCGGCTACCTGCCTAAAATCGACTTGCTGGGCGGTTATGGTCGCGAAAGCTCCGACAACACCTCGACCCGCGCCGCCAGCAATAGCCATGATTGGAAAACCCTTAACCGCGGCGAGTCGAGCATTCGTCTCCAGCAAAACTTGTTCCAAGGTTTCGGCACCGAGAATGAAGTCGGCCGCCAGCAGGCCACCGCCAACTCTCGCGGCTATGCCCTGCTCAATACCACCGAGCGCACTGCGCTGACGGTGGCTCAGGTTTATCTGGATGTCCTCACCCGTCGCGAGATGGTGCAGTTGGCAGAAGACAACCTGAAAAGCCACGAACGCATTTTTGACCAAATCAAATTGCGCACCAGCCGTGGCGTCGGAAGAATGGCGGACATGGACCAGGCCGAAGCCCGTCTGGCCCAAGCGCGCAACAACTTGCTGACCGAACAGACCAACCTCGATGACGCCAAAGCCAACTACATGAGCGCCGTCGGTCAAGAACCCGACGAGCTGGAGAAGCCCCAAGGCTTTGTCGCCTTGATGCCTGCCAGCCTGGAAGAAGCACGCCGGCAGATGGTTGAGAGCAGCCCGGTACTGCGCTCGGCCGAATCGGACATCGCTGCGGCTGAAAAGCAATACGAATCCGCCAAGTCGACGTTCTATCCGCGCTTCGATGCTGAGCTGCAGCGCTCGGCCAACAGCAATATCGGCGGCGAAGAAGGTCACGACAATGGCTACTCCGCCATGCTGCGCATGCAGTTCAACCTATACTCCGGCGGCAGCAACAAAGCAGACCTGCAGTCCAAGGCGTCCCAGGCATCCCAAGCGCTGGATATCCGCAATAACGCCCTGCGTGAGCTGAACCAGGAACTGAGCCTGGCGTGGAACGCCTACAACAACGCCACGGCGCAATTGCCGATCGCTCAGGAATACGTAGACCGCAGCACCCGCGTGCGCACGTCATACCAGCAGCAGTTCAGCCTGGGTGAGCGTACACTGCTCGACCTGCTCGACAGCGAGAACGAACTGTTCACGGCATCGCAACGCCTGGCACAGATCAAAAACCTGCAGCTGTATACGCAATACCGTATCAAGGCCGATATGGGCCAACTGCTCAAAAGCCAAGGCGTGGTTGCGCCGCTGGCATCAGTTGTGCAGAACGAAGTCAAAACGAAGGTGAACCTGCCAGGGATGAACTGATTCTTGACGGAGTTGGACCGCTCAACTGCATTAAGAGAGAGTCAGCTTGGATTCTGAAATAAGTGTGGCGCCGCTCAACCATGACCCGCGCAGTCAGCATGATGACCCCTTGCTGGACGGGTTGCTGACCCTCTGCTCCCTGCATTACAAGCCCGCCAGTCGGGCAATGCTGACCACTGGCCTGCCCTTGGCAGGCCAGCGCTTGAGCCCCGACCTGCTCGCCCGCGCAGCCGCGCGGGCGGGTTTGCAGGGTCGGCTCCTGCAGCGCAAGTTGGAGCAGATTCCGACCATCGCATTGCCGGCCTTATTGCTGTTGAAGGAAGGGCGCAGTGCGGTGTTGGTGGGGTGGGACGGTGATACCGCCCGCTTGCTGCTCAGCGAAAGTGAAGGCGGCGAGGTTCACGTCACGCGGGAAGTGCTGAGTCAAGATTACAGCGGCCGGGTGTTCTTCGCCCAACCGCAGCATAAATTTGACGTCACCAGCGGCACGCTTATCCCGCGCGCGCGCTCCTGGTTCAAAGACACCCTCAAACGCTCACGTTGGCTCTACGCCGATGCTATCGCTGCCAGCCTGGTGATCAACCTGATCGCCCTGGCCGCGCCGCTGTTTGTGATGAACGTGTACGACCGCGTGGTCCCCAACCAGGCCACCGCCACCCTGTGGGTGCTGGCGGTCGGCATTTGCGGTGCCTACCTGTTCGACCTGCTGCTTAAGAGCATGCGCAGCCTGTGCCTGGACCTTGCGGGCAAGAAAACCGACCTGATCATTTCCGCAACGCTGTTCGAGCGCATCGTGGGCATGTCGATGAAAATGCGCCCGGCACGCGTCGGCAGTTATGCGCAAAACATCCACGAATTTCAGGGGATGCGCGACTTTTTAACCTCGCTGACCCTGGCCAGCCTGATCGATCTGCCTTTTACATTGATCATCCTCGGCGTGATCGCGCTGCTGGGCGGCCACTTGGTGTGGATTCCAATCGTCGCGTTCCCGCTGGCCTTGGGGATTGGTCACTTCCTGCAAAAGCCGTTGACCGCGACACTTGAGCGCACCATGGCGCTGGGCGCCGAGCGCCAGTCGAGCCTGATCGAAACCCTCGCCGGGCTGGATGCGGTGAAGGTCAATAACGCCGAGAGCGAGCGTCAATACCAGTGGGAACAAACCATCGGCACCCTCAGCCGCCTGGAACTGCGGGTGAAAGTTCTGTCCGGCCTGGCGATGAACATCACGCTGCTGATCCAGCAAGTGGCGGGCGTGGCGATGATCATCTTCGGCGTGTATCAGATCATTGATGGCACCCTGAGCATGGGCGGCCTGGTGGCGTGCTACATGCTCAGCGGCCGCGCACTGGGCCCGCTGGCGCAACTGTCGGGCCTGCTGACGCGCTACCAGCAAGCCAAGGTGACGATGGTCTCCGTCGACCAAATGATGGAGTTGCCGCAAGAACGCAACTTCGAAGAGCGCCCCCTCAGCCGCAAATCGCTGCAAGGTGCGATGACCTTCCGCGAAGTCGACTTCACCTACCCGAACCAACAGAACCTGGCGCTACGCGGCATCAACCTGAACGTTCGCCCCGGCGAAAAAATAGGCATTATCGGCCGTAGCGGCTCGGGCAAAAGCTCGCTGGCCAAACTACTGGTGGGCCTCTATCAGCCAGACTCGGGTTCGCTGCTGGTGGATGGCGTGGACATTCGCCAGATCGACGTCAGCGAGCTGCGCCACAACATCGGTTACGTGGCCCAAGACATCCAGTTGCTGGCCGGCACCTTGCGCGACAACCTGGTGTCCGGTGCGCGCTACGTGGACGACGAGATGGTGCTGCAAGCGGCAGAGCTGGCCGGCGTGCATGAATTCGCCAGGCTCCACCCGCAGGGGTACGAACTGCAAGTGGGCGAGCGCGGGCAAAACCTCTCCGGCGGTCAGCGCCAGAACGTGGCCCTGGCCCGCGCCCTACTGCTGAACCCACCTATTCTGCTGCTGGACGAACCCACCAGCGCCATGGACAACACCGGCGAAGAGCGCCTAAAGCAGCGCTTGCAGTCGGTGATCGAAAACAAGACGGTGATTCTCGTCACCCACCGTGCTTCGCTGCTGAGCCTGGTCGACCGCCTGCTGGTGATCGACCGTGGCCAGATACTCGCAGACGGCCCCAAAGCGGCCGTGATGGAAGCGCTGAAAAAGGGGCAGATCAGTGTCGCTTAACTCCGGTCTACGCCGCTTAAAGAAGATGGTCTTCGGTTATTTCAAAGGCACCGACTCACTCGACAACCAGCCACTGCCCGAAGTGGAAAAAGCCCTGGTCGACGACGCGCCACGCATCGTACGCCTGACCATCTGGGGCGTGATCGGCTTCTTCGTGTTCCTGCTGCTGTGGGCGCACTTCGCGATCATCGATGAAGTGACCAAGGGCGAAGGCAAAGCGATCCCCTCCTCGCGCATCCAGAAGATCCAGAACCTGGAGGGCGGCATCGTCGCGCAGATTTATGCGCATGAGGGCCAGATCGTCGACGCCGGGGCACCGCTGGTGCGCCTGGACGATACGCGATTTGCCTCCAACGTCGGCGAAACCGAAGCCGACCGCGTGGCCATGGAACTGCGCGTGGAGCGTCTGAGCGCGGAAGTCGACAACCGCCCGCTGAACATCTCCGACAACGCACGCAAGACTGCGCCAAACCAAGCTTCGAACGAAGAGTCGCTGTATCAGAGCCGCCGCCAACAACTGGCAGATGAGATTGGCGGGCTGCAACAACAGCTGCTGCAACGTCAGCAGGAACTGCGTGAATTCAGCTCCAAACAGGATCAATACCGTAATAGCCTGGGCCTGCTGCGCCAGGAGATCGGCATGTCCGAACCACTGGTGAAGCAAGGCGCGATATCGCCGGTAGAAGTGCTGCGCCTCAAGCGCTCCGAAGTCGAAACCCGAGGTATGCTCGACGGCACCACCCTGGCCATCCCGCGCGCCCAAGCCGCGATCAACGAAGTGCAGCGCAAAATCGACGAAACCCGGGGTAAATTCCGCAGCGAAGCCCTGGCCCAGTTGAACGAAGCCCGCACCAACCTGAGCAAGGCCCAAGCCACATCTAAAGGCCTGGAAGACCGCGTAAGCCGCACCATGGTCACCTCCCCGGTGCGCGGCATCGTCAAGCAGATGCTGGTCAACACCGTCGGCGGCGTGATCCAACCCGGCAGTGACATCGCCGAAGTGGTACCGCTGGACGACACGCTGCTGGTGGAAGCCAAGATCCGCCCGCAAGACATCGCCTTCCTGCACCCCGGCCAGGAAGCCATGATCAAATTCACCGCCTACGACTACACCATCTACGGCGGCCTCAAAGGCAAGCTCGAACAAATCGGCGCCGACACCGTGATGGACGAAGAAAAGAAGAACACCTTCTACGTCATC
Organism: Pseudomonas sp. S4_EA_1b; assembly: GCF_016307435.1. Classification (NCBI taxonomy): domain Bacteria; kingdom Pseudomonadati; phylum Pseudomonadota; class Gammaproteobacteria; order Pseudomonadales; family Pseudomonadaceae; genus Pseudomonas; species Pseudomonas sp. S4_EA_1b. The sequence goes on from NZ_JAEILC010000188.1 coordinate 6,678, forward strand.
AAACTGCGCACCGAACGCAGCCACCTGGGCACCGACGAAAAACCCCTGCTGATCATCCCCGGCATGGTGGCGTCGGTAGACATCATCACCGGCAAGAAAAGCATCTTGAGCTACCTGCTCAAACCCATCATCAAATCCCGGGCAGAGGCACTGCACGAGCGTTGATTTTTTGCTGAAGGGGCGGAGAAAAGCAGGGCAATGTGAGAAAACTTGAGTTTTCGCAAAAATAGTCAGATTTCAGGGGTTTACAGAACCTTGCCAATCGCTATAATCGTCGCCCTAACACGCCGGTATAGCTCAGTTGGTAGAGCAACTGACTTGTAATCAGTAGGTCCCGGGTTCGACTCCTGGTGCCGGCACCATATCTCAAAGCCCCGCAATGCGGGGCTTTGTGGTTTCTGGGGTTTGGGAACCGGCGAGAATCCTATGTCTCGTTTTCGTCAAAACGTCCATAAAACGTCCAAACTCATTTTTGTATCGGTTTTTTATACGCTGCCGCCGGGACAAGCTGAGTTCCAACTTCAATCGCGGTTTCCAAAATCCCCGCAGTCTCCCCATGACTCATGGTCGACAGACCTTATAGCCAAGCCCCCACCAGACGAAACATCAGCTCGCACGCTGTCTGCAAGCTGATGAAAACGTACTATTTGAGTAGCCTCAACCACAGAAAGCGCACCTAACGGGAGAATAGAGGGGGGGCTGACTCGGTTTTCACTTAGCGTCGCAGCAATAGCCCAAGTTAGTGAGGTGTTTGGGGTTATCGCAGCAAATCCTCTGGGCATTCTGGCGCTTGGTCGCTACCACGGACGCTCTAATTTACGATGCATTAGTGAGAAAAATAAAAACCTCATAGCAACCC
>NZ_JAEILC010000189.1:0-1531 GCF_016307435.1 Pseudomonas sp. S4_EA_1b
GTGGTGAGCGGGCTTGCCCCGCGCTGGGCTGCGAAGCGGCCCCCAAACCAAGCGCCTCGGTGTGCCAGATAAAAACACAGTGTATGAAGTGGGGCTGCTTCGCAGCCCAGCGCAGGGCAAGCCTGCTCATACATGGACGCCCCCAGTATGCCAAGCACTCAATTCGTGAAAACACAGACGGGATAAGGTTGCAGCCATACATCCGGACTTTAAGTGAGGCGGTGCCTCTGTCCCTGATGGAATTCGCTGATCGGGCTCTTATCACCACAACGCGCTCGAAGCGCTGTGAGCAGGGCAGAGTTACCCGATCCCGGTCCTACCTGTCTTGCCATCACGTCATGATCGCCTGAGCAACCTTGGAAGTACTCCTTCTAACGCATCACTTTTTCATTCCACCGGGCCGGCTACGCCACCGTTACGTCGGGGGTGTAGTCGGGTCGGAACTTGGTGCCATGGGCCAATAATGCCCAGGCTATCCGGGCCGTTTTATTAGCCTGGGCAACGACAGCAACGTTGGTGTGACGACGAGCCAATAACCCCTTCAGCCAATCCGCCGAAGGATCTGTCTTGCTCTCCACCACTCGAACCATCGAGCGTGCGCCATGAATCAGCAAGGTGCGTAAATAACCATCGCCCCGTTTACTGATCCCCAACAACGTGGGCTTGCCTCCGCTGGAGTGTTGTCGCGGCACTAACCCCAACCATGCCGCCATTTGCCGACCGTTACTGAAGTTTTTCGCGTCACCCACTGACGCCACTAGCGCGGTTGCAGTGAGCGGGCCAACGCCTGGGATTTCTGCCAGGCGGCAGCTGCCTTCATTGCTGCGATGCCATTGTTGAATCTCTCGTTCCAACTCGACGACCTGTCGATCCAGCTCTTTGAAATGCTCCATCAAGCGCTGCATCAGTTGGCGTAACGATCCAGGAAGAGCGTTTTCATGATCTTCCAAAATATCCGGCAAACGCTCGACGATATGTCGAATGCCCTGAGGCAAGACCACGCCAAATTCTCCAAGGAGCCCACGAATCGAATTAGCTTGTGCCGTTCTGGCCTTTACAAACCCTTGCCGTGCGCAATGCACCGCCAAAATAGCTTGCTGCTCTACCGTCTTGATCGGCACAAAGCGCATGTTGGGCCGAGTAACGGCTTCACAGATCGCTTCTGCGTCAGCTACATCGTTTTTGTTCGACTTCACGTAGGGCTTCACAAATTGCGGAGCCATTAACTTGACCGTATGACCAAGTGCCTGCAGTTTTCTTGCCCAATAGTGGGCTCCGCCACATGCCTCCATGCCCACTAGGCAGGGCTCCAGGTTGGCAAAAAAAGGGACAACTTGCTCACGTTTAAGCCGCTTCCTTAGCGCTGTTTTTCCTTGTTGATCGATCGCGTGAAGTTGAAACACGGTTTTTGCCAAGTCAACCGAAACAGTCGTAAGCTGCATGAGGACGCTCCCTTCCGCTAAGTGTGGGTAACACTTTAACTTTGGCACATAGATGCCGTTAGGAAGGGGGCGTCCATTCCATTACCACA
>NZ_JAEILC010000019.1:0-23314 GCF_016307435.1 Pseudomonas sp. S4_EA_1b
GCTTTATTTGAAGCAGCTCCAATAGAAAAGACCTGGCCAGGAAAGTCGAGATGTGGAGAGAAACCATCCACTTGCATTTCTGAAGATGTACCCAGTCTCACTATCCCCGATGCCAAAAGCGCCAGTTAAAGAGCATGACTTCCATGTAGTGTCGCCAAGGGAGCAGGTCACACTTCCTCTGGCAGGCGCCTGGCAGGTGCCCTGGATCAGCTGGAATTCCCACCCACCTGGTCTTTTCCATAAGCCTTGTTCGCAGGACAACGTTATTCCCGCGGCGCTTTTTGCAAGAAGGGTTCGGTCACTGCACTGTTGCCCCTCGGTAGCTATGCCTCCCAGGGACAAATATTCATTTGTCTGAATGCGATCATAGGCCGTTATCTTGCCCGTCGAGGTTATCTTTCCACCCCATAGTTCACCTCCGGTTGAAAAGTTTTTGTCGTTATAAACTTGGACCCAGTTGGGGCTATTTTGATAAATCCCGCCTCCCCATTTTTCGCTGTACCAGCCTGTGTCACCACGTGTTCTGAACCAACCACCTGTGCTGGTATCACCGGTAATGGTTGCAGTAGCGGCATTAACATTGGCTGTGGCGATAACGTTTCGAGCTGTAATGTCGGCGTTAGCTGTTATGTTGCCTGACGCTGTGATACTTCCTGCGTTGTTAATATTGTGGTTGCCCATCGTGATATCAGTATTCATCGTGTTGAATTCTGGATGATTGGGCACTGCGTTTCGATATAGATAGTCATTAGCCAACGCTCCATCCATAAGAAAAAGTGCGCTAGCTGTATGTCCTGGGCCAGGAGCTATAGCATAGTTACTTAGTGCTACCTGCCATCCACCCCGCACGCCCTGGACGATGTTCGGATTGGCAGAAGAGATGAACCCACCAGGTCCTCCGAGATTTTCAGCGATGGTTCGAATACCCATTTCAGGAATCGTCTGCCCACCTGTAGTAACCACAATCACTTCCAGTTGATTGGCGTTGGGTTTCCGGGCGAGGCCGACAATGGTCTGCCCAAAGGCGTTAGTGGGGCTATAACCTGCAGGAAGGTAGTTGGTGTTGACGAGCATCGGAACGGTTATTTGCACCGGTACGGTTGCTGCCGCGTTGGCCAGCACCACGCTGTAGTTATCCTTCAGATATTTGGCCAATGCCTCTGAAATGGTTCTCTGTTGATCAGCCGCAATTCGATAGTCCTGAGAATCCATCTGCTTGATTTGCCATGCGATCGCCAAAGTGACGACAACGGAGAAAACGGCCAATCCGATCGCCATGTCCAAGCTCAAGAACCCCCGCTGCTTGATCCTACTGGTCATTCCAGAGACTCCTTGATGATTGGTGAGCGATGTCGTGATCGAGCATCGTGATCTTTCCTGCATGGACTTTCTCTCGGATGCCCGGTCCGTCATCGCCTGTGAAAAGCAGGCTCTGCAGGGTTAATCGACGACTTCCTTCGTTGCCACTTGATAAGGACTGGTGAAGAACAGCCACCAACCCCTTGGAGAGCAGCTCTCGGGCGTTATTGAGTAACGGCTGAGCCAGGGCTGATATACGTTCAATGCCTTGAGTAACGCTGCCGGCATGACCTGTGCTGATAATGAGATGGCCATTGATCGAGGCTTGAATTACTTGTGCTGCTGTCGAGCTGTCGCGAATTTCTCCCACGAACAGGAAATCGGCTCTTGTGCGCAGCGCTAGGATCAAAGCTTCCTCGTATCCCCCCATCCGGCGAGAGACCGGAACTTGAATGCAGCGCCCACTCCCATGCCTGCCATTCAAAAATGGTTCTGGAGGATCCTCTACAGCCACACAAATGCCTCCCCAGGCCTCGAGACGTGCTTTCACCAGTGATGCAGCACTTGAGGTTTTCCCTGTGCCCATTTCCCCACAAATAAATATCAGGCCGCGTACCGTGTCGCTCATCAGCGCGTCCTGCAGATAGTCGGGCAGACCCAGCATGTCCAATGGACGGATCTGGACTGAGGATTTGCTTACGACAAACACAGGCTTGCCATTCAAATCCAGCAACTGGGTTACACGAAGGACGACGCCATCTTCAATTAGGGCGAACTCTGGATCCTGGGTTGCCTTGTGCTTTTCCTCGCACTGCGCCCGTAAGCGCTCAAGGTCTGCCCGCCATTCGGCGGGCGCTTCAACCCTTCGTGCCTGCCCAGGGAGACCTTTGGCGTCGGCAAATCCATCGCCGAGGTACAGGTCGACGAATTCAGCATCAGAGATCACGCTCACACTGAGTTCCTTAGTACGAAGTCCAAGCGATGGTATTGGCGTCCGAGGAGCAGCTGGTCGCAGCTGCCACCGCAGTGATTTCGCCGGCAATTGCAGTGCCGCCATTGATCGCCGTCGTTGTCTGTTTGTCCTTGGCCATGTTCGAGGCAAGGGTGATGCAGGCATTTTTCGGAAGGTTGGATTCTGTGATGGTGAAGGTCATGCCGTTGCTCATTACGGTCACTGCGCCGTTCCAGCGGTTGGACAGGGCATTACCGTTGATGCTCATGCCGCCAGTTGCCTCGAGGTTGATCAAAGAAGGCGCCAAGTTGGTGCCTGCCGTGGCGTAGCCCGTGGTGCTTTTCAGTCGTTTGGTATTGCTCAGCAACGTGCCGAGATTGCTCTGTTCAATGGTGACGTCCGAGCTGCCGAACGTTCTGTAGCCCATGAACACGATGAAACCAAGTGCCACCGCGATCAGCATCAACCAGAACATCCCGTCCAGGGAGAGAAATCCGCGTTGGTTGTTTTGAGTGTTTGTTGGCATTTCCAGTACCTCATTTAGGTTTGATTTAAAGCGTTGCAGTCACATTGCCGGCCAACTGGAAGATCCCGACCACTACCAGAATCATCATGACCCCCATGGCCATGGAGGACATGCCGATAAGAGATTTGGCGATGGCTTCGACGCGCTGAAGCGTTTGCTCCAGCCACCGGTTGGAAAACCGTTCCATCGACTCAGCGAAGCCTTTGCGGGTGGCGAGCACTTCCAGAAAATGCATCGCCATGGGGTCTGGGAATTGATGACCCGCAAGCTTCAATGCGGTACCGAAGTTTTTGCCGGCGCTCACTCCGTAATGAATGGCGCTCAGGCGCTCTTTCAACCATGGAGAGGCATTGCGTTGAAGAGAGGTCAGCGCATCTAGTTGGTTGATGCCGGAGCGCAGCATCACAGCCATGTTGAGCAGAAAGATCGATCCGTGGAGCGCCTTGTAGACTGACCAAGGCGGGAGCCTCTCTGCTCGGACTCGCAGGACCTGGAGCAGCTTGTTCAACTGCAGCTTCCACGAAGGGCTGGCGGCCGTAATCTGAAGGCCGCAAAACACGGGTAGAGTGATGATCGATATGAGGATAAAGACGATTACAGCTATCAGCGTCACTAGCCCGTAGTGGGTCACGAAATTCGATAGGGCATAGAGGAAGGCCGGCACGCCGGTCCACGCCTCGGGGTTGGAGCGTCGTGTCATGGAGGGCACCATCCACACTGCAATCACATACAGCAACGCCGCCATGACGCTCCACACCATGGAGGGGAAAACGGTGGCGGACGCTACGAGTTTGCTGATCCGCTGACGTACTTCGATGATCCTCACGCAGTCCCGAAATGCCTGCACCAGGTTGCCGGTGTCTTCCCCGGAAGCGATCAAAGAGTTCTCGTCATAGGGAACCCAGCCTTCGCAGGAAATGCTCAGCGATTTCCCACCTTTTACCGATTGCGCGATATCCCTGCAGGCAAGGGACACTGGATGGAGCTTCTGCCCGTTATCGCTGAATGCTCTGGCCACCGTGTGCAGTGCGTCTTCAAGCGACACACCATCCTCAAGGATGCCCATCAGGCTCTCGTAGAACTGGATTCTTTCGTTTTTGCCAAACTGCTTGGCATAGAAGGTCTCTGCCCAACGATTCAGCATCGCTCTGACGTCACTCAGCATGAGCGAGCTCCAGGATTTGCCGGTCAAAGTCCAACGGCCCCACCGTCATTTCGGCGTGGCGGGGGTCTACTAATCCTTGTTTCAGTTTGATGATCGTGTGTGCGGTCTTGGTAATACCGCCCATTTCCTTGACCCAGTGGCGACGTGCCGCACTTGCACCCTGCCCATTGAAAACGCGCATGAATTCAAGGTCGGTGAGCAAAGTTTCCGCAACCACCGTGCGACCGGTGATGCCCAAGCCTTTGCAATGCGGGCATCCCGGTCCTTTGAGGTAGGTCTCATCAATCGCTTCCAAATCGCGCAAGTGCTGCACCAGCGCACTGTTGAGCTGCCCGAGATGCTCGCGTGCGGGGACGCGGCAGTGGGAACACAGCACGGGCAAGAGGGATTGATTGACCACGCTTGTCATCAGTGCAGGATCAGTAACCAGGTGTCGGTCTACACCCATGTCGATCAGTCGTTGAAGAGCTGCTACAGCGTTGTTGGTGTGCAGTGTCGTCAGCACCAGGTGACCAGTCATACCGCCGCGGAAAGCCGCTTGTGCTGATGCAAGGTCCCGGATCTCCCCATACATGAGAATGTCAGGGTCGAGTCGCATGGAATTGGTGATCCCGTCATTCCAGGTTTCACCGGCGCCCAGCGGTGACTGATTGGCGAGAAGTGGATATTCAGGTGGATCTTCCATCGTCAGAATGTGTTTTGTTCCACCGCACTCTTCGTGCAAGAGGTTCAGGTTTACCTGCAGCGACTTCGATTTGCCGGAACCGGTGGGTCCAGTGATCAGGTTCACCCCATAAGGCAAGCTGCGGATGCGGCTGAATGCATCAATTTGCTGCGTCAGGAAACCGAGATCACTAAGCGTCATTTTGGTTTTGTCGTCATACAGCAGACGCAAAACCATCAGAGGGCCATCTACGAGCGGCCGAGTGGCGACTCGGGCACCGAACAAACCGAGTTGGTCGACATAGGCGCGTTTTACCCTGGCGTCCTGGCTCACCTGCGGCTGGTAGTGGTCTTTCGCGACATCGCACATGCTGTTGTAGAGGGACGAGCAGAGCTCCATGCCCACCTGGCTCTGGTGCTGTTCTGCCTCCCACAAGAGCCCGTGGATGCGAAAGAAGATTCGAGTGATATCGTGACCTACGACAAAGTGGACGTCGCTGGCATTGCGCCGGTGGGCTTCTCCTAAAAGCTGCACCACCTGGGCCTGGCGCTTCGTCTCAGTCGCCGATAGTGCTTTACCATTTGCATCATCATTGGCGCGGTAGAGTGCCTTGATTGTGCTCATCGAGCAGACCTTGACCTCAAAGTGGTGATTTTCGTGTTCCAGCTGGTCCTCGAATGCCATGACATAGGCATCCGTTTGGTGTTGGGCTGACACATACAAAATCCCATCGCTGGTCAACGCACATAGTTGACGCAGCTCGGGTTTCAGCTCAAACGGTCCACCAGGGGCCGTCAGCAGTATTTGGTGCGACGTCAGTAGGACTGCAGCAGACTCATCACTGTCAGGCTCTATGACATCTGGTTTTTCAGTCAGGATCGTCATCGAACTTCTCAATCAACGTTGGCCAGGGATCAGCCCAGGCGGCATAGGTGCTGATGGGGTAATGCTGGGGGCTGAATTGTTAACGTTGCTCAAGCTGGCCGGGGGCGTACTGGAAAAGCCGAGGGGGTAGCGCTTACCGCCACGCTCGAGGGTCACGTTTTCGACGGAGAGGATGGCCATGCGATAGCCACCGGGTAACTCCCGAGATGAGGCATCTGCGTCTACTTCAAATCCGCTGCTGTAGAGCAGAGTCGCACGCAGCCGTTTTGCTGAGCCGAATACCGCTTTCACGACAGGCAAGTCAGACTGTGTATCACTGCTGTGCGCCGAGGCTGCAGCCGGCTGTGTGAGGTTTCCTTGAGAAAAAAACACAGTTGACGGCTGCGTCGTCGCACTTTGGTCTTCGCCCTTGATCGATCTTTCGGCCTTGGCCTTCTCGGCTTTGGCATTCAACAAGATCGTCTGGCTTTGAATCTGGGCCAGCTCGCCGACGTTCACCCCAGATAGGGTGTTCTCATCTGCCCAGCTCGATGGTGCCCCTAACGCAAGGATGGAGCACAAAAAGCACAGCGCTTTATTTCGCATATAGGTCACCTATTACTGACCAGACAAGGTGGCCGGTCTCATATTTGGTTGTGATTTCGCGCAGCCGTAAGCCCTGACTGGGTGCGCCGGATAATGAGTCCAGCGGCGTAATGCCAGTGGCATAGCTCAGCTCGAATTGCTTCCATTGAGGCGGTGGGGGCGGCGGTGGCGCAGGTTGGCCCGGTATCGCTGGTTGAATGGGCACAACGACCGGCACTTCTTTCAGCACTGGGGTTTGAGTGAAGCTGTGCAGCCAAGACGACAGGTTCGCCAACATCACGATGGCGTCTTTTAGAGGCTCATCACCGGCTGCGGGTAGAGAGATGTCGAATTTCAACGTGGCCGAGTTGCCCTCGTCAAAGAAGGCCGGCCGATCAGAAAAGTGGCCCTGCGTCGCCTGTATCAGTTTGTCGGCCGTGCTATTGCCCGAGCGCTTATAGGAGGACAAAACCTGTGCGCCGTCGCAGACGGCACTCGTGAACTGCCATCCCTGAATGGACAGAGGCAACTGATAAATGACGTTGCTGCAACCCTCCAGGAAATCTGCAACAGATGGACGTTTGGCCCAAGGGTGTTCAAGCGCTTGGGGCGTCTGTTCCATACCGGATTCTTTTTGCAGTCTGGCCAACTCTGCCAGGCGTTGCTGTTCAGCCTGGAAAGCCGCCTCTTTGGCTATCTGGTCCTGATGGTTCTGCCATTGAGCCCATCCGATGATGCCGGCAGCGATCAGCACGCCAAGAACCGCCAGCTGTACAAGTTCTGGTTTGGATAGCCCAAAGACGAGTGGCCGTAGCCGGTACTCGCGTTTTAGATGCGACGGCTGAAGCAGCTCTGCCACGTCCAGTGGTTGACCGCCCATATCGAACTCTGGGGGCAGGTACTCGTTGTCGAAGTTGATCCCACGACTGCGTTGTTGCGCGACTCGGCGGCGGACCTCAGCACCAGTGCCGATCATGTCGCAGCCAGAGATCACGCCACCTTGATACACAGCAACGAGGGCATATTGGTCAATCTCGCTTTCAGTTTTCCAGGCCGCGATCCATGAGTCCCCCAGCTGTCCAGCCAGGGTGGCCGCGAGCGAGTACATCCCTTTGATGACCTCCTCGCTGCGCGCTACAAAACCTGCCTGAATAATGGCTGGTGTTCTTCTAATGGCGACAATGTCGAGGTGGTGCTCACGACCGTACTGGCGCGCTTCCTTCATGTGCCCGGTGACACTACCCAGCGGATGCCAGCGCAGACCGGTGACAAATGATTTTCCACGATACTGGAGTACCTGGACTCGAGCAGAGCGTGCATTTTTTGAGGTTTCCGCAACCATGGCTTACCCCTTGGAACCTGTGCAATGCAGCAGTGGGGTAGGGCAAGAGCCCCAAGGCTCGTTGGCAGCAGGTGAAATCACCGCGCTGGGGCTGCCTGTGTCGCTATCAACAACAGGAGTAATCAGCACTACGAGTACGCTGTGCCCTGTGGTGCGGACACGGCTGCCGCCCAAACCGAAGAATCCAGGATCCCCTACGCCAGACTTGGTTGCGTTTTCGCTGTTCTCCTCAAAACCAGTCAGTACGAGGGTTTGACCGCTGCGCAATTTGACCTTGGGCGACAGATTCTTGGTGTCGTAATCCGCTGTCTGGACACTGGAGCCGTTGCTCGTAAAAGTGGTGAAGGTCGGTTTGCTACTCATGCTCAGGGTGATCATCAGCAACATGTTGTCCTGGTCGATGATTCGAGGGAGCAACATCATGTTGAAGCCGCTGGTGATAGTCGCGGGGGTGAGCGAAGTAGACGATCCAACGGAAGCCGTAGTGGTTGTCGAGCTTGATGCGACATAGCTCTTTACGTTGCCGATCTGGATGGGTGCCGGCTGCAGATTCAGCGTGGTGACCGACGGCGAGCGAACGTTCGAGATTCGGCCCTGTTCGGAAAGTGCTTTGATGATTAAGTTGGAGCCAGCCCAAGGAGACTTCGACGTGTCCAAAATACTCAACGAGCCCGACACCGCGCCCGTGCTTATGCCGGTGGTGGCATTCTTCAGCGAAAAGCCCCATTTGTTGCTCAAGGACGTATAGACAGCCGTCCAGTCCAGGCCGGTCTGGTCTGTGTCGGTGAGAGTTACCTCGAAAACTTTGACGTTGAACAACACCTGACGGGTGATACTGCTGTTGATCGAATTCAGGTATTTAGCAACGTTTGAGAGTACTTCTGGTCGATCACTTACCGTCAGGGTGCCAGTGGAACGCGAGAGGAACATCCGACCTTGGGGCTGTTGGCTCAGCATCGCCTTGACGTTTTTTTCAATGTCTCCGATCAGCGAGGTCTTGATGGTAACGGTGGTGCTCTGGTTGCTGCCTGATTCACCCGATGCACCTGTCGACGAAGATCCGCCGCCACCACCACCGGAACTGCTCCCGCTGCCTGTAGCGGTCAGCAAGCCCGACTTCACTGTGCTTTCAATGACCTGGTCATCACCAAATGCCCAGACGTCGAACGTCTTGGTGTCGAAGTAAGTGACATGCACGCTTCGATCATCGGAGGAATAATTCCACGCTAAGCCCAACTGGGAGGTCGCTTGATTCAACAACCCTGACAGCTTGCCGCTGTACTTAATGGGGAATGTGTTGGGTGCAGTCAGCCCAATCGAATTCATTGAGCGGGCGTTGCTCGGAACATTGCCGATGACGCCGGCGGGCATGAAGTTGGTCAGGTTGTCGGCAGAGCCCAAACCAGGTGGAACTGCAGGTCCTGAGTTGCCCTGCGTCGAACTGGAAAGGACACTTGGGTCGATTGCGTCAGGGGCTACGATGACCGGTACACCACATTCACTAGTGATGTACTGCGCGATCTCAGCGATCCCAACGTTATATGAGGGGCGATAGGTGATGTCGCAATCCATGGTCAGCGGTAAACCACGCTTGGCGACCAGCGGTTTTTTGGACACCCATGGTTTGTCGCTGAACACCACCGTAGCGCGCGCGGACTCTTGCTGCTGATTTCTCAGAAATCGGCTGTATTGAGAGGCTGTCGCAGCGTCATTTTCAGCTCGGCTGGCCGATTCATTCACACGCTGCAGCGAACAGGAACTCACCAGTGCGACGATAAGTGACAAGGCTGTGCTTTTGATCCAGAGACGAGCAGTCATCATTTGTTCCTCTCTGTAATAAAAATCAGCCGCTGTGAGGAGTTACTGTCGACCACATCGACCAGAAAGGACCGTGGAGCCGAGTCGTAGAGAGGGAAAATCGACCCAATGGCTTCTTGGAAACTGCCCTCAAATCGAAGTGGAGCGTCAATTGAGTAATCCAAATCATCGACCTGCCACATCAGTTTCCAGCCCGCTTTTTCAGCCCAGCCTTCGACGGTTTGACGAAGGGTTGAGCCAGTTGAAGCCGTCCATGTCTGGGCCAGCGGCTTCGGCGCTGCAATGTCCGTCGCAACCGGCTTTGGCGCTGCAGAAACTGCGGACGGCGCGGTGACCAGTTTCGGAGTTGAAGCGGCCTTGGCATCTGGGTTGCTGGACGAAGTCGAGGCCGGACTCTGAGTCGGCAAGGCAGACGTTTGTTTTGTAGAGCCATCCTTGGTAATCACCGTAGGAGGGGCCACGGTTTTGGCTGGTGCAGCGTTCGCCACAGGGGTAGCGGCTGATGCCGTTGTTGTGAAAGGCGCTGTTTGGGGAACGGCGGCGACTACTACTTGGCTGCCCGCATCATTGTTATTGCTCTTCGCTGCGATAGGCTGTGCAGCTGTCGATGTGTTGAGTTGAGCAATCTGAGTTGATGCAGGACGTGGAGAGTCCGGGAGCTGGTAGCCAGGGCGCAGGACGTAGCACACCTGACGGTTGACCTCGTCGACCTTCACCTGCCAGGCCGGACCTGCGAGCACCTGCAGGGTGTTACGCAGGGTCATAGGGCCAAGTTTATATTGGGCTGCTGGGAGTGGTCGGGTGTAAAGGATGTTGACGTGGCCAGAGTCTGCCGAGCAAAGCGTATAACCTGAACGGTCCACCACGTACTGCATGGCCTCATGCACATTTGGGTGCATGTTGGCTGGAATGCTGATGTCGATAATCTGAGCCATCAGGTCACGTTGGCCAGAATCTGGCAGCGTGCTGACGAGGGTGTAGCGGCCATAGCGCACTACTGGTTCTTTTTCAGGAACGGCGCCGCCAGGATAGAGGTCTGGCGTCAACATGTCCGGATTGCGACTGCTGTCGAAAGCGGGCTTGGGTGTCTGCGCCGTTTGGGTCGTGCAACTGGCGATTAACGCTAGAAGCGAGAGCGTGGTGACGTGCCTGATCATGTGCCGAGAGGCCCCCTGTAATGATAGGGGAACGGTGACAGGCTGGTACCAGCTGCGCAGTAGGAAATAGAAAACTACGTCTATAGGTATTTATAGGCTATACAAAGATGACGCGACCGAGGTGGAAAATTACCTAGTATCTGATCACCCATTTCCATTCACGCTGAGCATTCATTTGCATTCACGCTGACCACTCAATTGCATTCGACCTGACCAGCTATCCTGCCATTACGCCTAGAGTAATGAATCCAAAATCGCGTTCAGCGAACATCCATTCGAACATCAAATCTCCGTCCGCGTGCTGAGGCGATTGTTAATCCCTCCTGGTCGTTACCCTGTGGTCGACCGGTGAGCATTGATCCCCATCGTTAACTCCCGCCACAGGCATTTGTGCAAGCAGGCTGAACGTGGTTAAATCTGCATATTCGATTATCCACATATGCAGAGCGATTGCTTATGAGCCTTACACCACACACATTCTTCAAGTGCTTGGGTGATGAAACTCGCGCCCGGATCATGCTCATGCTTTCGGCTGAGGGTGAGTTGTGCGTGTGCGAGTTAATCTGGGCACTGGACGATAACCAGTCGAAGGTCTCCAGGCATCTTGCCCAACTGCGTGCTTGCGGGTTACTCGCAGATCGGAGGCAGGGTCAGTGGGTTTACTACCGGCTGCATCCCGAGCTTGAACAGTGGGCACTGGATGTTCTGAACGTCACTACGCAGGCACACCAGTCCTGGGTTAACGACCATCAAGGACGGCTGGCTTCCATGGAAGACAGACCCGTGCGCCAAGCCTCCTGCTGCTGACATCCTGATCTGGAACATACTCATGCTCATCGCAGCATCGATTTTCGTAGTTACGCTCGTCTTTGTTATCTGGCAACCCAAGGGGTTAGGTGTCGGCTGGAGCGCGGCAGCGGGTGCCGTTCTGGCACTACTGACTGGCGCCGTAAGTCTAGGGGATGTGCCGGTTGTGTGGCACATCGTCTGGAACGCTACCGCGACCTTCATTGCTGTGATCATCATCAGTTTGTTGCTCGATGAAGCGGGATTCTTCAAATGGGCGGCGCTTCATGTCGCTCGCTGGGGTCGGGGCAAAGGCGGACGTCTGTTTGCGCTGATGATCCTGCTCGGTGCAGCCGTTTCGGCACTGTTCGCCAATGATGGAGCCGCACTGATTCTGACCCCAATCGTCATCGCGATGCTGACGGCGCTTCGCTTCAGCCCGGCATCCACCTTGGCATTCGTGATGGCCGCAGGCTTCATCGCTGATACCGCCAGTCTGCCGATGGTGGTGTCCAACCTGGTGAACATCGTTTCGGCAGACTTTTTTGGCGTGGGTTTCGGTGAATACGCTTCTGTCATGTGGCCAGTGAACCTAGTGGCCGTGGCCGCGACACTGTTCATGCTCTGGATGTTCTATCGCAAGGACATTCCCGCCCAGTACGACGCGGATCAGCTTGAGGCCCCGGAGTCGGTGATTCGAGATCGGGCGACCTTCATTGCTGGCTGGTGGGTACTTGGCCTGCTGCTGGTTGGTCTGTTCGCACTGGAGCCGTTAGGTATCCCCATCAGCGCTGTTGCTGCTGCGTGTGCAATGATCCTGCTGGTCATCGCAGGTAAAGGCCAAATCATCTCCACGAGAAGGGTCATCAAGGACGCGCCCTGGCAAATTGTCGTGTTTTCGCTGGGCATGTATCTGGTGGTCTATGGCCTGCGTAATGCTGGCCTAACCGACTCGCTCTCGGGGCTGCTGAACATATTTGCCGAGCATGGCCTATGGGCCGCTACCTTGGGCACCGGTATCACCGCTGCGCTGTTGTCCTCGATCATGAACAACATGCCGAGTGTGCTTATCGGCGCTCTGTCCATTCAGGGCAGCGACGCTACAGGACTGGTACGTGAGGCCATGATCTACGCCAACGTCATCGGTTGCGATCTTGGCCCCAAGATCACGCCCATCGGAAGCCTGGCCACGTTGCTGTGGCTGCATGTGCTAGCGCAGAAAAATATCCGCATCACCTGGGGTTACTACTTCAAAGTCGGCAGCATCCTCACCCTCCCTATCTTGCTGGTAACGCTGGTGGCACTGGCGTCGCGGCTGAGCATCCCTGTCTAGGAGAAACCCATGAAAGTGCTATTTATGTGTACGGCAAACAGCTGCCGGAGCGTTCTCTCGGAGGGGTTGTTCAACCACCTGGCCCCGAGCGGTTTTAACGCCGTCAGTTCGGGCAGCTTCCCAAGCGGACAACTGAATCCACGCGCCGTGAGTACGTTGCAAGCGCTTGGTATCGACACCACAGATCTCTACAGCAAAGGCTCAGAGGTGTTTTCGGACTCACCACCGGATGTGGTGATCACCGTGTGTGATAAGGCTGGAGGCGAACCCTGCCCGGTCTATTTCGGGCCTGCTGTCAAAAGCCACTGGGGCCTCGCCGACCCTTCCGATGTAGAAGGCACAGACAGCGACATCCAAGCCGCATTTGACGCGACCGTCGTCCAGATTAAAAAGCGTTTCGAGGCATTCTTCAGCTTGGATCATTCGGCGCTCACACCGCAGGAACTGAAGCGCGAGCTAGATCAAATAGGTGAACTGTAATGGACGAATTTTCCTCGGAAAGCAGCCTGGATCTACCTAATCTGGATCAGTCGCTAATCGACTTCGTCACACTGGATCGCCTGCAAGGCAACGAGCAACCGACTCACAAACCACGCATCTTGTTGCTGTATGGCTCAACCCGTGAGCGCTCTTTCAGCAGGCTGCTGACCCAAGAGGCCGCGCGCATCCTGACCCTAATGGGAGCCGAGACCGTCATCTTTGATCCCTCGGGTCTGCCTCTCCCTGATGACGCTCCGGAAGACCATCCAAAGGTTAAAGAGCTGCGGGATCTGGTTCTGTGGTCAGAGGGACAGGTGTGGTGTTCGCCAGAGCGTCACGGTGCAATGTCTGCTGTATTCAAAGCCCAAATAGACTGGATACCTCTCACGTTGGGCGCTGTCCGCCCCAGCCAGGGCAAGACGTTGGCCGTCATGCAGGTCTGCGGTGGATCACAGTCCTTCAACACGGTAAACCAGCTTAGGATCCTCGGGCGCTGGATGCGGATGATCACCATCCCAAACCAGTCGTCAGTACCCAAAGCCTTTCTGGAGTTCGACGACGCAGGGCGTATGAAGCCATCCGCCTACTACGACCGTGTTGTGGACGTGATGGAGGAACTGATGAAGTTCACGCTGATGGTTCGGGGCCGGGAAACGTATTTGGTAGACCGCTATTCGGAGCGCAAGGAAAGCGCCGAAGCACTCTCGAAACGAGTCAATCAAAGATCGATTTGAGCGACCAAGGGGATAGAGGATGAGCAACACCACAGTAAGGATTGCGCAGATTTCGGACGCTCAAGCCATCCAGGCAATTTACGCACCGATGGTTGAGCATACGGCGATTTCGTTTGAGCTTGAGCCGCCCACAGTCGAAGAGATGGCCAAGCGGATTGGGTCGACTTTGCCGACTTACCCGTATCTGGTAGCGGAGCGAGACGGCCAGCTCATCGGCTATGCATATGCCAGTCAGCACCGGGCTCGTGAGGCCTATCGCTGGTCGGTCGACGTCACCGTTTATATATCGCCAGAAGCGCACCGTAGCGGGGTCGGCCGGGCACTGTATGGCGTGTTGCTGCCGACATTGAAAAGGCAAGGGTTTCACGCAGCCTTTGCCGGGATCGCGCTGCCAAACGATGGCAGCGTGGGGCTGCATGAAGCACTAGGCTTCGCTCACATCGGTACGTATCCAGAAGTAGGATTCAAGCATGGCGCTTGGCATGATGTTGGATATTGGCGTATCGCGCTGGATTCAACGAGTCCGCCAAAACTGTCCGTGCCTTTCAGTGAGATCAGTCTCTTCTGAATGGGTCTCGACGGCCATTATGAGCGATGGGAAGATTCTAATACGTAACAAAGTCAATTATGTTCGACTCCTCGAAATGAATACGAGCAAAGTGGGTAAAATCGAAATAGATTTGCCACTTTCGGAAGTTTGCAGATATCGAACGAAACTATTGTTGCCGATGGGGAGGCCTATTAGATTCCAGAAAACAAAAGTAATGGTTCCAAGTACGTTTACAAGGTCTCAGCCACTAAGAAGCAGTGATATACCGCAGATCTACAAATTGGTCGCCAATGCTTGTCTCGCGTTGCCGGCCGCGTCGGGCTCAATGAGGTCACTTGCCAACTGACGCTTATCCTGCAGCATTTGCCAAAGCATCTGGTCGATTGTGTTTTCCACCAGCGGGATTTTCACCACGACCATGCGCAATTGCCCATTGCGGTAGGCCCTGTCCTCAGCCTGGTCCTGCAGTCCAGGCGTCCAGGGGAGGCCCAGGAACATCACATAGTTGGCCGCAGTGAGGTTGTTGCCGGTGCCGGCAGCGGAGGTAGTGGCGGCAAAGACGCGGGTTTCTGGATCACTTTGGAATTGATCGATCGCCTTCTGCCGTTTGCCTACAGAGTCACTGCCGACAACCGTGACGCACCCGTACTCAGCTTGCTTGCACCGAGTGCGAAGTGTTCCTACCGTATCCTTGAACTCACAGAACAAGATTACTTTGTCCTCCGCGTCCAGTTCGCACAGCAGATCCATTACGACACGAATCTTTACCTGCTCAAGCAACTGACGCAGTGATCCCAACCTGGCGAGGCTAGGCCTGTCTTCGAGCCGAATTTGATCGTATTGCTTGCGCTCTTCAGCAGTGAGTTCGATGGGTAAAGTTTGGCGCTGTTTGCCCTTGAGACCGGGCAAGACATCCTTGCGTCGACGGAGCATCCAATCGCCGATTGCGCCCCGCAGATTCATGCGGAAATCCTGACTGCCGGCGAACTGTTCGCAGAATTCTTTCAAGGGCAGTTTCCCAACGGGGTGGCCGGATAGCCGTAGCAGCGTGTGCAGCTCAGATTCTCGGTTGAGGACTGGCGTACCCGTCAGCAGGTAACGGTTGGGTATCTTGGCGGCAATGTCGAAGCCGTGACGTGTCCACGCGGCGGTCGGCTCTTTCAGGCGGTGCGCCTCGTCGATGATCATCACTTCAAAGTGTCCTGCATGCAGAACAAAATCGCCAAGGCGTTCGTAGTTGGTGATAATCCATTGCGAAGAGGGATCAAAGACCTGTTGGCCGATAGTGGCCTTGGGATACACCATCTGGATTTCGCGTTGCCAGTTGATGATCAACGTCGACAGGGTGATAACCAAGATGGGTCTATTAGCTGCTCGGATTGCAGCGGCAATGATTGCTTGGCGAGTTTTACCAAGCCCCATGTCATCCGCAAGCAAGGCGCTTGTGCGCTGTAGCAAGTGCCGGATGCCTGCCGGTTGATGGTCCAGTAAAGAATAACCAGCCAATGCCTGGTTAATCTGTTCGGTAGTGGACCCGGTGCGCTCGATTGAGGGCACCGCGGCTAAATACACATCGGTTGAGGTGCTATCGTCAGCCGCTTTTGCTGCGCGCTCTTGTGGCGGTCCACCAAGACTGATGCGGGTGATTTCATCAGCTGGAACAACGGATCCGTCGGTCAGCAGCTCTTGCACGGTGTCGAGGATTTCGAACTGATCCTCCGACAATCCAAGCTCCAGGATCAAGTTGCTTCGCACCACTTCCGCACCAGCGTCAATGCGCCAGGACTTGGAATGCCCGAGAAACACGCCGTGCATGCGCCTTGAAACGGCGACCGCGCCAGGATGGTAGTCACCTGACAGCAGGATCCCGCCCTGAACGAGTGGAGCTATCCGAAAGGTCAGCCCCCACGTGAATGCCTGCCGATCTGGGTCGTTTTGTGCGGCTGTGATTTTATGTGAAAACGTCTCCCAACTTTCATTGAAACGGTCCTCGGACAACTCCATCAAACGGTGGAAGAGCACATCCAGGTCATCCAGCAACTTGCCTTTTGGTAATCGCCAATAGCGATGTTGAGGATGCTCGGCACGCCGAATATAGAAACCATTACGTTCGAGAAACAGCCGGTTCGCACCCTCAACGTATTGCATTAAGACCCCGAAGTCATAGCCGTCAAAAATGACTTTTTCGACCAGGTCCTGCCGGCGGTTCATCAGACGTGGACGACTCATGTCCTGCTCAATCGTTGGTTGATCCATTCCGCACAGGCCTGGGCATGCATTTTTTTCCGGTTTCGATTTGTATAGCGCGACATGGATAGTGTTTGGTCGGGCCATTCCAGGTTAATGGCGAGCTCACCCGATTTGATCTTTGCCCAAAACCATTGATAGGCCCGGTCAACCCTGGAGCCCGACTTAGGTGTGCGATTGCGGAGCCCTCTCAGTTGTATCGTCACCAGGTGTTTGGGAGTCAATTTTGCTAACGTTTCGCCCCAGGCACTTTCATCCATTTGGATTTCTGCAGAGGCCAACGATTTCCCGTTTTCGCGAACCGAAAAAAGACGGCAGATGCCCCGATAAGCACTGTAGTCGTAACCATCAATGCAATGGCCCAGCGCTCGATGTTCCGCATCAAGATCGGCGGGGCACTTCAGTTCGATAATTTGCAGCCCATTTGGACTCACGAGGGGTGTGCTGGTTGAATAAAGCAGCGGCTTCCAGGGCGTTAAAGAGTCTGTTCTTGTTTGTGGATCTACTGCATCTAAAGCCTCACGGATGTCTATCAACGCGAGGTGAAAGCCATTCACCAAGCTGGCGATCTGGTGATAGGAAGCAGTAGCAATGAAGCTTTTGAGTTTCTGCAGTGCTTCACCAGAAGCTGGTCCGTCGCTCTCATCAACGTTGTTAAAGAGCTCGTTCAGGTCTCGAAAGTCGTCGGCGATTTTGGACCAATTGTCGTCCGACCAATCAGTTGGACACCCTGACAGCAGCCTGTTCCAGTCCTGCGTTTGATCCAGCAGTTGATACGGGATTTTATCCAGCAGCGCGAAGAGAGTGATCCAGTGCGCTTTTTTAAGAGGACGGCGATTGCCCAGTGAGGCTCCCAGCAGCAGTCGATGCCAGGGTCCTTGTGGCCCCTCGCGGCTGATACGGGTCAATGCACTGCCGGTATCGAATACCCGCTGTTGACCCAGGTAGCGCACTGCAGCGCGCGGCGCCTGTAGCAGCCAAGCCAGTGTGTCGGAAAGGGGGAGGCCCGCGTCGGCTATGCGACCTACCAGGCACTCTTCAGCGGAAATCAAATAACGGTCCTCACTCCAGTATGGGCGCCACGCCTGAAGTTCATCCCATGGGCAGTTCATGTATACCTGCTGCTGCCCATCCCACGGCCACGGCCATTGATCTGCTAGTACCAGAAGTGGAATCAGTACTGGCTGGGCTTTTAGGGCCTGAAGGCGGCGTTTTCGGTCACCTTGAGCCAGCCAGTTATAGAGCTTGGGTGAGGGACATTGCGCTGAACGAATGGCGAATAAAAGCTCTTGGTCCAGACACTGGCAAAACTGCTTCAGCGTGCTGCCAATCTGCTTCAGGTAAAATCGGGTGCGGGGATTGAAGTACCGATTGTTGCTCGCCGTCCAATCGAAGCCGCGGCGATTAAAGCTTCCTAGATCTTCAATCGAAAGGGCTTTCGCCCTCTCTCCAGCAGACTTGCAGAAGGAGGTCAGTAGGACGTCTGCATACCAGCGTTTTTCAAACCTGAGCAGTAGCTGCTGGGCCACCATTGCGGTGGGTTTTCTCTTATGCACGCGGTCCTTGCTGAAGATTTTGCAGGCCTTAACCTGATGACCATCGAAGTACTGGAGGTGATCGCCGATTCTGGCCAGGAGCCGCCGTGTTTGATCATCTGTAGAGGGCAGGGCTACGCACCAGCAACGAGTATGGACAGTGGAACTCAGATAGGTATCGATGAAGGAGGTCAGCTGGGAGGGCGGTACGTTAAATTGTAAAGCCCAGGTCTGGGCGACTTCAATTTGCCGGTCTGAGAACTTCTCCAGCTTCGGCGCTAAGATGCGCAGCCCCACCACCGATTGTCTCTTCTGTACGCTCACCCATGACCTCCTCTGCAATTTCGCAGAGGACTGTCAGGTATAGGAATGGTGGGCTTCTAGGGTTAATGCGTAACGGCGTTGTCGGTGATTTATATCGGCAATGGCAGAAGTCACACCCCTCTGGGTTTATTGAGATCTGGTTTGCCATTCAAGTTTGGAAAACTCACCTTGCATCCATTCGATTTGAAGCCTGTGCAACCCCAAAAGTCATAGCCACCGCCCCCTTTTTTTTGTCGCCTTGCGAGGGGTTGATTGCACTTGGGACAGTTGAAAGCGCCACCTGCTGTGGCTGGGCGTGGAGCGGACGCCATCGGCACACTCGGCATTCCACGTTGCTGAGACAGTTCCTCTTCCAGGCGTCTATGCAGACGCGCAACGACAGCTCCATAGGTGTCTTGGCCCTGGGCGACTTTGTCCAAATCCCGCTCCAGCTCCCTCGTAAAATCGAGCTCCACGAAACTGTAGAACCCTTCCAGCTTCGCGATTGTTTCCTCCCCCAGCGGCGCCGGTACCAGCTTGCGGCTTTTTTCCTCAATCATTCCTTTGCTGGTGATGTTCTTCAAGATCGAGGCGAACGTGCTGGGACGACCAATACCGCGGCGCTCCATTTCTTTGATTAGACTGGCCTTGGTGTAGCGGGATGGCGGCTGAGTTTTCTTCTTCAGCAGTTCTCCGTTGTGCACAGAGATGATCTGTTTTGGTGTGAGTGCAGGAACTGGGTTGCTCGCTGCTCCATCTTCCTCATCGTCTGTGTCATCGCCCTTGAGCAGTTTCCGCCACCCAGGATGAAAAAGGGTTTCACCAGTTGCATTGAATCGCAAAGCCTTACCATTTGGGCCAACCGCGAGCAGTTTTACAGCACGCACGTCGAATACCGCCGCTTCGATCTGGCTGGCCAGCGCCCGGACCCAAATCAACTTGTACAGGGCGAGTTCCTCGTCGTTCTCACCAGCTTTTGTATCAGCCCAATGCGTCGGGGTAATAGCGGGGTGGCCTTCCTGCGCGCCTTCGGCGGCCTTGAATGTACGTCGCTCGTCGACGGTCTTCAATCCGATAGATCTAGCTACGGTTCTAATATCCTCCATGGCCTCGTCTGGTACGTTGGGATTATCCGTCCTGTGGTAGGTGATCACGCCTTGTTCATACAATCGCTGGGCGACTTGCATGGTCTTGTCCGGGTCCCATTTCAAGGCGTTGCTGGCTGCTTGTTGAAGGGTGGAAGAGATGAAGGGCGCGGGTGGGTGGCGCTCGGCCTTGCGGTCTTCACAGGACTCGACGACGACATTACGTGTGCCGGCGACGAGTCGGGCCAGGTTGGCATCTTGAACGTAAGGAAAGTCTTTGCTCGCGAAATCCGGTACCGGTTGCCAGTCTGCATACCAGGTGGTGCCCTGATTCATATCCACAAAGTTCAGACGCACACCGAAGTGGTTGATTACCTGAAAGTTGCGGATCTCGCGCTCGCGCAAAACCACCAGGTATACGGCAGGCGATTGCACGCGGCCTGCAGAGGTGGGCTTGCCCATCAGTCGGCGTAGCTCCTGAGTCACCAGGTAACCCACCAAACGATCAAGTACACGCCGGCATTCTTGTGACGCGACTCTGTTCAAATCGATTTGGCGAGGATTGGCTAGAGCCTCTGCGACACGCTTCAGGGTGATTTCATTGAAGGTGATGCGTTTGTAGGATTTGACCGCCAGTACCTGCTGGATGTGCCAGCTGATGCTTTCACCTTCGCGATCCGGATCGGTTGCGAGGTAGATTTCATCGGCCTGTTTAGCTGCGGCCTTGATGGTCCGCACGGCCTTGGCGCTCTTATCCAGGATCTCGTACACCGGTGTGTAATTTTTGCGGACGCCTGTGGTGATCATGCTGTCGTCCTGCCCTCTGGCGGGCAAGTCACGTATGTGCCCACCACTGGCGACAACCAACCAGTGTTCGCCTGGGCGCAGTTTCTTCATCATTGGCTGAAGCTTTTTCAGCTTCCCAGGTGCCTCGATGATCAATAGCTTCACGGTGTGCCCCTTCTCAATTATGCAGAGCGGGACTGTCACGTCATGGCAGGTAAGGCTTCAATGGGAAATGGTCAATGCACAACGGGAGGCTTTTAGCGGCTAGAGGTCCAGCGTCAGCTGCTGTTCCTGGGCAAAGCCCTTTAGCCACGACGCGCGCATCGCAGGATGGTGGTAAGGGCAGTCATACACCCGTAGCCCTTTTCGGGCGGCGTCAGCACCGGCTATTTGAACGGCAGTATGGGGGTTATTGAATTGCCGCCTATCTGCTGGTTTCAAAGAAGTTCGAGATTGCGCCATTGGCTATCGGTCCCCGAAGAACAGATCTATCAGACAGTAACATCACGAATAGCGCATTTTTTTGCATCAAAAACGGAAGTTTTAAACTTCTGTGCTTGAGATAGCCGAATGGAAGTGTGACTCAACCTGAAAGTTAACGAATGGCGCGATTTTTTGCCAACCAATTGGCGGTTTGATGTCAATTCGAAGCTGGCTCGTCCGTCCAGTTCGCAACTCTGATCCACGCGATGAAGTCCTGAGTGGATTGTCCGCTTTGAACACGTAGTTGTTCCAGCTTGCCGTATAAGTGTTCAGTCATTTCGTCGTCGTCGTCAAAGTCGACGCGGTATTCAGTATCTAAGCGGTATTCATCGAGCAAGGTGTTGATAAATCGGCGGGCTTGCCAGGTATCAAGGTCTGTCTCTCCACGGCCCCCCATCAGATACTCTCCCGTTCGCCACCCAACTGGAGCCCATGATGCTCGGTTTATGTCCAGGGTGAGCCCGTAGTAGTCCGGAGCATTCACCTCGCTTTCATCAAAGTAAGCCCAGTAAACACGGCCTAAAGCTGGGTGCTCTGCGCCAATGACAACGTACCCTGTTGGGTCCCTCAAAACTTCATCCATCGGCACGTCCTAATTTGTAGTGGTTCTCTAATGAGGTCGGGGGAAACGATGAGCTGTTTCCCCCAACACCGACAGCTACACGAATGGGCCGAAAAATTAAGCCCCTGTTTTCAGAATTGCGGTGGATCGGTATCTGGATATTCATCCGGGCCTGGAGCTGGCTGCGGCCGCGATTCGGGTCTGTTGGACTGTTGCGAATTCTGGTTTTGCGAAGGCGCCAGATTCACCATGGTCACGCGGTGTGGCAGCATGCCGACCCGGCTGGCCTGGATTTTCAAAGCTTCGAATTCGCCATCGTCGTTCTTCCAACGGTCCATAACGGCGCGACCGGAAACCAGCACTCGCATACCTTTCTGGAACAGTTGCGAATAATGCTCGGCGTCCTTGTGCCACCACTCCACATTCGCCCAAAAACCGCCACGATCTTCGTAGCCGCCTTTGCCATCCGGAATCGAATTGTCGAAGTAAACGTTGGCTCGCATGAGTCGACGTGGGTCTTTATTGCCGTTGGGGAATTCTTTGAATTCCGGTGCAGAACCGATATTGCCTTCCCAGCCTTGTACGGGCGTGCCCATGAGTATTCTCCGAGGTTATTGGTGTTGCGTTGGGTTGTTGAGCTGCTGCAGGCGAGCGGTATACACGGCCTCTGCCTGGCCCATTTTTTCTGCGCACTCGGCGGCCTGTTTGGTGATCGAGTGCAGCAAACTCATTTGCATATTCAAGGTGATGCGCTGCAGCTCCATCACGTAAAGATCCTGCAGCATGGATTCCGGTGTTCTGGGTGAGCCCATCATTTCTGCCCAAACCCCTACGCCCATCCGCCGATCTGTCACCTGCTGCCATCTCAAAAACTGGGTGCCGGCTTGGGTGTTCTGCTCAGTCAACCGCACTGGAACTAGGGTGAATGGATATCGGCGGGCCTGGCTCAGCACTTCCTGGGCAAGAGCTTTTAAGTCCGATTCTTGAGCTCGGCAAAGATCGGCAAATTGGGTCAGCTCCCCCTTACCTTTAAAAGGCTTTAAAAGGCCCTTTAGTGAGGCAGCCTGTTGCAGTCGCTGAAAGGCTTCCTGTTGCAGTGGCCGGAAGGCGGTCTGTTGCAGCGACCCATCATTGGAGGGAATCTGGCCCATGCTCTTTAACCCTCAACGGGGTCATCGAGATGATCATCCGTCTCGGTTTGCTGCTGACCGCGGATGATCGGTGGCGCGAAATTCGAACGGCGGGTGCCTTCCAGGATGTCTTGTGGCAGCTCACCGTACCGCTCGTACATTTTGCGGGCTGCTTCAGCCTTGGCATTGTTTGCAGCGAAGTCGTCGCGGGCAGCGCCTGAGTACTTATAGATCTGGGCCAGACCAAACAGTCTCCGCAGTACCGCTGCGCCTTCGTCGATCCAGGTTTCCATATCGTGGCGCCCGACAAGGCCAACGTGCTGGGCCAACAGAATGCGTCTGACAATTTCGTCGTAGTTCGTCAGCAGGTACACAGCCTGAAATCCCAGGGGATTGGAGATGTACAGCGGGAGGCTGACAGGCTGGATCGAGAGGTTTTCGCTAATGCTGATGGCCGGTGGAAGAGAGGCCATGGCTGTGTCCAGGCGATCTTCGATGGTCTTTAACGCTTCCTTGGAATCGTTGATCTTTTCCTCGAGGAGGATCATCCACCAGTCAGAGTAGGGATCATCCTGTTGGGCGCCTCGAGACATTCGATTGACGACAGTGCAGAACCCTGACAGACCAATGATGCCGGCTTTGAGGTCATTTTTAGGGCGCCCCATCCATATACGAGCGGCGTGGTGAGTGTGAAGGGTGAGCTTCACATCGCTGCGCAGTGAACCGATGTTGAGCCGGAAGTTATCAGCCATGGTGCAGTGTTTCCTTGGGAAGAGGATTGACGTACCCATGCTGCAATTTGGCTATAGGAGACGCAGCATTAAATACGTAGCCCGATGGAAGGGGATTTGTTGAGGCTTCTATATAGGAAGAGCTGAAACTCGCCGGTGCGGACCGAATCCCTTGCGTGGCGGCCACCTCCGGTGCC
>NZ_JAEILC010000190.1:0-7679 GCF_016307435.1 Pseudomonas sp. S4_EA_1b
TCAGCTCCTGAAACCGCCGTCCTATTGAGCCTCAAGCTCACCCCCTAGAGTCAACGACTGATGTGGATTCAGGGGTCACCAATAATCATCCGAGGCCCCCCAAATGAACCCTATCAAAACCTTGTTCGTCATCGCGGCTCTGACCGTCTCTTCTTTGGCTATGGCTGAAGGGGGTGGTGACCGGACTTTCGCACGCATGGAAGTGGCCAGGAATAATTCGATGGAATCGTACCGAGTAGCTCAAACGCAAAATGCCCAACATCCCGTCGCTGAAAGCAAAGCCAAGGCGATGGATCACAAGAATTGCTAAATAGCTAGCCCTCCAAGCTGACAGAAATGTAATCACTGCGGTGGTTTAAATGTGGCAATTTCTGAGCTCGCTTGCCGTAAGAGTTTGTCTTTTGTGACGGTGGGCAAAGCTGATCCGGGCAACTCATGATCGGTTGTTTCGCACGGCTTCCCTTTTGACTGATTGGAAATAAACGGCATGCATTCCAAAACCTCTAGACGGACATTCGTAAAAGGCTTGGCCGCTGGTGGCATTCTCGGCGGCTTTGGCCTTTGGCGCACTCCAGTATGGGCGGTGACAAGTCCAGGTCTGCCGAGCGTACTCACCGGCAATGAATTTGATCTGTTTATTGGTGAAACACCTGTAAACATTACCGGCTCGCCGCGAACAGCCATGACCATCAATGGATCATTGCCAGGACCTTTGCTGCGTTGGCGCGAAGGAGAGACAGTCACCCTGCGTGTAAAAAACCGCCTGGACCAAGACACCTCAATCCATTGGCACGGGATCATTCTGCCGGCCAATATGGACGGTGTACCTGGCTTGAGTTTCCATGGCATCGCACCCGACGGCATGTACGAGTACAAGTTCAAGGTTCATCAGAATGGTACGTACTGGTACCACAGCCACTCGGGCTTACAGGAGCAGGCAGGGGTTTACGGGCCAATCGTTATCGACTCGAAAGAGCCTGAACCTTTTCAATACAACCGCGACTATGTGGTGATGTTGACTGATTGGACCGATGAAGATCCTAGTCGCGTCATGGCCAAGCTTAAGAAACAGTCGGGCTACTACAACCACCATAAACGCACCGTTGGTGATTTTATCGACGATGTCAGTAAGCAAGGTTGGTCAGCTACAGTAGCTGACAGGAAGATGTGGGCTGAAATGAACATGAGCCCAACCGACCTTGGAGACGTCAGCGCAGATACTTACACCTATCTCATGAATGGCCAGGCGCCAAACGGTAACTGGACCGGTATTTTCAAGCCGGGTGAGAAGCTACGACTACGCTTTATCAACGGCTCGGCGATGAGCTATTTCGACGTCCGCATTCCTGGTTTGAAAATGACCGTTGTGGCCGCCGACGGCCAACACGTCAACCCAGTGAGTGTTGACGAATTCCGCATCGCCGTAGCTGAAACGTATGACGTGATCGTAGAGCCTGCCAGTGAAGAGGCTTACACCATCTTCGCCCAGTCTATGGATCGGACGGGTTATGCACGCGGAACCCTCGCTCTTCGTGAAGGGCTAGTTGCTCAGGTACCTGCTATAGATCCACGTCCAATCGTCACTATGGATGACATGGGGATGGGCGGTATGGCTGGTATGGACCATGGCAGCATGGCTGGTATGGGCGGCGCAGAGAAGACACCAGGTGACATGTCCGGCATGGCGGGCATGGCGGGCATGGACCACAGCAAGATGACCGGTATGGACCAAAGTGACATGACCGGGATGACCGGCATGGACAGCGGTGACATGACTAACATGGCGGGCATGGATCACAGCAAGATGGCTGGGATGGGCAATGGTGATATGTCAGGGATGGCTGGCATGGGTGGTATGGGTGGAGAAATGCAGACACACCCTGCCTCTGAAACCAACAATCCCCTGGTTGATATGCAAGCCATGAATCCAACGCCAAAGCTAAGTGATCCGGGCATAGGCTTGCGGAACAATGGTCGTCGAGTGCTCACTTACTCCGACTTGAAAAGCACTTTCCAAGACCCTGACGGCCGCGAGCCAAATCGTACCATCGAGCTTCATTTGACCGGTCACATGGAGAAGTTTTCGTGGTCGTTCAACGGCATCAAATTCTCTGACGCCGAACCGCTGCGCCTGAAGTATGGCGAGCGTCTGCGCATCACCTTGGTGAACGACACCATGATGACACACCCCATCCACCTTCACGGCATGTGGAGTGACCTTGAGGACGAGAACGGCAAGTTCATGGTGCGCAAGCACACGATCGATATGCCACCAGGTACCAAACGCAGCTATCGAGTCACCGCTGATGCCTTAGGCCGTTGGGCATATCACTGTCACCTGCTTTTCCATATGGAAATGGGCATGTTCCGTGAAGTACGGGTTGATGAGTAAAGGAGACGATCTGTGAGCACATACCGAAATCGTAATTCCCTCGTGGGTTGCCTCTTTGCCGCTGTCCTGCTGGGTGGACTCTCGTCCACGGTGCTGGCAGAGGAAAATGGCAGCGACCATTCAACCACTGTTCCTGTTACAGCAACGGACAAGCCAGCAACGGCAAACGATTCGAAGCTAGATCACGGGGCGATGGACCATAGCCAGATGAGCCATGAGTCGATGGATCATGACCAAAAAACCAAAAAGGCAGATTGAGATCATGACCAGTAAGTTTTTACGCCCAACGCTGATGGCACTTGCAGTCTCTACCGGTCCAGCATTCTTTTTCATGGCTCAAGCCGCTGAAGAGATGGATCCGTCGATGGCGATGCCATCAAGTGCGGACGCAAAGTCTTCAACTGCACAAAAATCCAAACCCGCCAAACCGAAAGATGCCGCGATGGATCACTCCAAGATGGACCACGGCTCAATGGGAGCCATGGACCATAGCAAGATGGGGGCTATGGATCACAGCGATAACGGGCAAATGGACGGTATGGAAAGCATGGATGGAGGGGCGACTACCACAAGCCGAACCCCAATCCCCGTACTTACCGACGCTGACCGGGCCGCCGCTTTTCCAGACTTACCAGGCCATGGTGTGCACGATAAAAAAATTAACTCGTTCATCCTCCTGGATAAATTTGAGTACCAAGACGCTGACAACGGTAGTGCGCTGGCTTGGGATGCAAAAGGGTGGATCGGCGGTGACGTCGATCGCCTATGGTTGCGTTCGGAAGGCGAACGTACCAATGGCGTAACCGAGAACGCTGAACTTCAGGCTCTGTGGGGACACGCCATCGGTCCTTGGTGGGATGTCGTCACCGGCATTCGACAAGACTTCAAACCTGGGTCACCTCAAACATGGGGAGCGCTCGGTATTCAGGGCATGGCCCTCTATAACTTTGAAGCTGAAGCGACTGCTTATATTGGTGAGAACGGTCAAACCGCAGCTCGGTTTGAAGGCGATTACGACATCCTGTTGACCAATCGCCTGATCTTGCAGCCGACCGCCGAAGTAAACTTGTACGGGAAAAATGATCCTCAGCGCGGCATAGGATCTGGATTGGCCAACACCGAACTAGGCCTGCGGTTGCGCTACGAAATTACTCGTCAATTCGCACCCTACATTGGTGTTAGCTGGAATCGCTCATATGGTAAGACGGCTGACCTAGCCAGCGATGAAGGGGAAAAGACAAACGAGGCCCGGTTTGTAGCTGGTATTCGGATGTGGTTCTGAGCGATTTGAGCACTAGCCCTACGAATTCAAATGATCGGGGAGTTGGCTCCCCGACTCTAAAGTAGATCCTTCAATGTAACCTTTGCAGCGGCATGAACGCTTGAGTGGGGTTCTATTGCTTCGTAGAACATCTCGCCGTCTCCAAGGGAAAAGGAAATATTCATGACAGGTAGCTTCCGACTTTCAAGTCGATTTCTGCGTATTGCAACATTCGCTGCGCTGTTCATCGGCTCAACGGCTCAAGCGGCGCAGGCCCTGACCATCGATGTGCATCGAGATGCAAACTGCGGATGCTGCAAAAAATGGATTCAGCATCTTGAGGCCAATGGCTTCACCGTCATTGATCATGTAGAAACCAACATGAGTGCTGTCAAACAAGATCTAGGTGTCGCTCCACGACTCTCGTCTTGTCACACTGCGATGATCAACGGGAAGTTTGTTGAAGGTCATGTGCCAGTTGAGCAAATAATTGCGATGAGTAAGCGTGACGACCTTCTCGGGATCGCTGCTCCTGGAATGCCAGCAGGTTCTCCAGGAATGGAAGTCGACGGAGTACATGAGACCTACCAAATAATCGGCCTGACCAAAGCCGGCGTAGATCAGGTCATTGCTGAATACCCCGCAAACTAATCCCACCTCATCCATTCGGCCACAGCATGGTCCCAGCTCATGGCCATGCAGCGGGACATGCTATGTTGATTTCATTCTCAAGCAATACGCAAAGGACGATCAGCAACAAGCTGTAAAGGCGCGCCTGCGCCGAATCGGATAACCCCGTACCGCTGTCCTCAATAACAATTTGAGATGACGCCATGCTCCGTCTGCTGACAAGCACTGCGCATCTGACCACGATAGTGCTAAGTTCGGGTGGCGTTGCCACTCAGCTTGCCTTTCCGAATCTGGACATCTGTCTCGGCTGAAAGCGTAGAAAAGTTAAATTACAGTGGTTTGAGAGTTCTTTTTTTGCAGGCTTTTCAGACGCAGGGTCGCGCGTTGTACAGCGGCCATTTTTTCTGGACGCTTCATTCGTTTCCATTTTCTGATGTCTTCCTTGGTGCGACCGCAGCTGACGCACAGTTCGCTGTTCAACTGGCAGACAGAAGTACACGGATTCTCGATGTCCTTGGCCATTGGTCAATTCCTCGGCGAACTTATGCGAACTACGGGCTCATTGCTAAGCCTGAACGGCGACCTGATCGGGTGAAACAGCGCCCGGCTTCGTGCGGTACTCAACTGTCAGATGAGTGATCTCATGAACTGTCGCAAGCCGTTCTCGTATGTTTTGTGCATTCACTGCTGGGCTGCCTAGAACACTCACAATAGCGGCGCGGGCTTGCGGCCCTACCTGCCAGACATGAAGATCTATGATCGAAGCATCTCCCTGTCGCTCAACCAGTTCACGAATCTCTTCAGCGACATGATCATCTGTCTGGTCTAGCAATACACTCGCAGTCACCCGCATCAACGACCAAGCCCAGCGTGCGATGACAACTGCACCCACAATCCCCATTGCAGGGTCGAGCCAGACCCAACCAAGGTAACGACCAGCAAGCAGTGCTGCGATGGCCAGAACCGAAGTCAGTGCATCTGCAATGACGTGAATATAAGCAGAGCGCAGATTATTGTCATGACCATGTGCATGGTGAGATTCATCTTGGCCGTGGTCATGCCCATGGTGATGATTATGACCGCCAGACAGCAAAAGCGCGCTCACCACATTCACTGCTAATCCGACAATTGCGATAAGAGTCGCTGTCCCGAATTGCACTTGAGTCGGTTGAAAGAGACGAAATAGCGACTCTCCGGCAATTCCCAAAGAGACCAGTCCCAAAATCAGAGCAGATGCGAAGCCACCCAAGTCTCCAACCTTGCCAGTTCCAAAACTGTAGCGAGCATTTGAGGCATGTCTTTTTGCGTAACCGTAAGCAGCTGCGGCTATGCCAAGTGCTCCAGCGTGTGTTGCCATGTGAAATCCATCAGCAAGCAACGCCATTGAGCCAGTGAGATAACCTGCGGTGATTTCAGCAACCATCATTACGACGGTCAGAGCCACTACCCACAAGGTTCGCTTGGCGTTTTCTTCATGTGATTTCCCCAGGAACATATGGTCGTGGGAATAGTCGGTGTACGAATTACTCATCTGGGCAAATCCTATTTGGAATAGCGGCGAATGGCTTCGAGAAGCTCATCGACGCCTTTCGCTCTTTCTTCGTTGCTGAGTGTCGGATTCGCAACGTGTTCACGAGCGTGGTCTTCGATAATTTCATCCATCAGCCCATTGATAGCGCCACGGGCAGAAGCGACCAAAAGCAGGGTTTTCGAGCAGTCATCATCAGAGTCGAGTGCTCGCTCAATCGCCTGGACTTGCCCAGCGATTCGCTTTACACGCTTAAGAAGATTGTCTTTGCTTGATCTCATATGACCCATACCATACCCCCCCTACCTATATTGAGAGTATGTTCACACGTTCCAATCAGCCATACAACCCCAGGGACGCTCGCCGCCGGGATGGATATACCAACAGTTTCTTCAATCCACAAAAAAAGGCGCCACTAGGGCGCCTAAGCCGTCTCCAAACCAAAGGAGAAACAAGGAGACGGGGTGTATCGGGGATACCGGACAGTTGATGCCGATGGCTAATGCCCGTTAAAGGAGTTGCAGTGGATATTCAACAATCAGTCTGACCTCGTCCAAATCAGATTCGAAATCGGTAGCTCGTGTCGTTGCTTGGCGGACACGTAAAGACATGTCCTTCAGTGAGCCTGACTGGATGACATACTTAGCCTCGATGTCTCGCTCCCAACGCTTTTGGTCCTGCAATGGGGCACCGTCCGCTCCGCGACGCATGTACACGCTGTTTGCGTTGGAATAGTCCGCATCCCAACCCTTAGCGTAGCGGGTCATGAAGCTCAGACCGGGGATGCCGAAAGCCTGCATATCTAGATCGTAGCGCAGCTGCAAGGATTGCTCTTTCGGTGAGTTGAAATCGCTGTACTGAATGGAGTTATCCAAAAAAATTGAGTCGGACTGGCGAAGGTAGTCAAAGTCGTCGTTACCATTATTGCGCTGGTAACCAACGGTCACGGCGTGCGCTCCGAATTTGACCCCGGTCTTGCCGCTCCAGATCTTGTTATCGAAGCTTCCCAGAAGTTTTTCACCCTCATCAACCGCTCGGTAGTAATTAAAGCCGCCAATTAGCGATACGCTTTCTGAGAGTGGATAGCTCAATGTGGTGCCCGCGTAGTATTGGTTCCACACATCCTTGAATTGGCTGGTGTAAAGACTCACACCTACGTGTTCATTGACCGTGTAATCGCCCCCTAGATAAGCGATCCATGGAGCATCTACTACACCGGCGTAAAAAGTTGAAAAGCCGTCACGCATGCTACTGGAATTGGGTTGGCTCATCGCATGCAGCCGGCCCCCCTGAAGGGTCAGGCCTTTGATGCTGGTATTAGTGAACGTTGCACCCCGGAAACTCTCCGGGAGAAGTCGGGAATCCCCATAGGCAACGACAGGCGTCGATGGAAATACGTCGCCTACCTTGACGACTGTATCCAGGAAACGCACTTTTGCGGCCCCGCCTACTTTTGAGTAGGAGTCTTCAGGTTGGCCTTTGCTATTGTGCGGCAAGACATCGACTGAGCTACGGGCTCCCGAGCGACCATCACCTGAATCGAGCTTGAGGCCTTCCATTGCAAACGCATCAATGCCGAAGCCTACGGTACCTTGAGTAAAGCCTGATTCGAATCGGCCAATGATGCCATGAGCCCATTCGGCTGAGTAACCATTGCCCGTGGGGCTTGATTGACCCTTTCGATAATCACGATTGAGATAGAGATTCCGATTGAGAATACTAAAGGTGCTCCCCTCAATGAACCCTTCAGGCTTTTGCTCCACAGCTACTGCAACTTGCCCCATGCTCATGCCAAGGGAAATGAGAGAAAGACCATAAATGCTTTTATTGTTCATTTAACACTCCAGGCTTTAGCTTGGCAGAGTTTG
>NZ_JAEILC010000191.1:0-7650 GCF_016307435.1 Pseudomonas sp. S4_EA_1b
GCCGTGCGCCGCTGGGTGGGCGCGGGCGGGTGGATGCGCTGACGGAACTGGCCGCGGGTGAAGGCACAGCGCGGGTGCTGGTGCATGAAGGGCTCGGCACGCTGCTGCCGTATCGCGGGTTGATCGCCGAACTGGCCGGCAGCGGCCCGTTGCTCGGATTGGCGGTGCACGACAGCGATGATTACTTGAGCCTGCCGCCGGAGCATATCAACGCCACCCTCGGCAAACGGTATGCCCAGGCGCTGTGGGACAGCGGCCGGCGTCGCTTCGACTTGCTGGGCTACTGCTCCGGCGGGCTAGTAACGCTGGAGCTGGCCAAGGCCCTGCTGCAATTGGGCGCCGAGGTGCGTCGGGTGGACATCGTATCGAGCTACCGCATTCCGTACCTGGTGGAGGATGAAGTGCAGATGCTCTACAGCTTCGCCGGCACCCTGGGGCTGGACACCGCTGCGCTGGGGTTGCCGGCGGCCGAGCCGTTGCTCGACAAACACCTGGGTCTGGACGCCACTGCGCTCAAATCTCGCGTACTGGCGGCGGCCAAGGGCATTGCCGATGAGCAGTTGTATCGGGTGTTCGCTCATTCCGTGCGCGCCAGCCACTACAGCGACGGCGCGCCGTATGTGGGCGCCATCCGCCTGTTTGTGCCGAGCGTCGCCAACCCGTTGATCCCCGATCACCAGGCCGCTCTGCAGGCCTGGTGGCAGGCGGCGTCGTTGGCGCCGCTGACTGTGCAGACCCTTCGCGGCAATCACTTCGAGTGCTTGAACGCCGGGCTGAGTCGTTACTTGCTGGAGGAACGCCCATGACTATGCCTGTGAAAACCCTGGTGGTGGGCTCGCGCTTCGGCCAGTTCTACGCCGTTGGTGTTGCTGCGGCCGAGCACCTGGAACTGGTCGGGGTGCTGGGGCAGGGCAGCCGTCGCTCCCGCGCACTGGCTCGCTATCTCGAAGTGCCGTGTTTCGAGGCCTTGGCCCACGTACCCGCCGACACACAACTGGCCTGCGTGGCGGTGGGCGGCGCAGCAAGGGGCGAACAAGGCCCCGCCTTGGCGCAAGCGCTGATGGAGCGGGGCATTGATGTGCTGATCGAGCACCCGTTGCTGCCCCAGGAACTGCAAGACTTGCTGAGCACGGCGGCGCGCCTGCATCGGCGCTGCCTGCTCAACAGTTTCTATCCGCAGTTGCCGTGCGTGGCGCGGTTCATCGAGCTGGCGCGGCAGCTGCATCGTCAACAGGGCATTCGCCATATCGACGCCGACTGCGCGGTGCAGGTGAGTTACGCGACCCTCGATGTGCTGGCGGCGCTGTTGGAGTCGGTAGGCCCATGGTCGGTGGACTGCGTGGCACCGGCGCTGTCGGCCTGGC
This sequence comes from Pseudomonas sp. S4_EA_1b, assembly GCF_016307435.1. Classification (NCBI taxonomy): domain Bacteria; kingdom Pseudomonadati; phylum Pseudomonadota; class Gammaproteobacteria; order Pseudomonadales; family Pseudomonadaceae; genus Pseudomonas; species Pseudomonas sp. S4_EA_1b. The sequence goes on from NZ_JAEILC010000191.1 coordinate 1,365, forward strand.
GGGATATCAGCCTGGTCATGGCGCAAGTGCCGGTGTCGCTGCGCGTGCTCAATGAGTTGGCCGCCAATGATGACGGGCGCATGCAGAGGCTGCAGCGCATCAGCATCGCCACTGACAGCGGCACGTTGCTATTGGCCTCGCCCCACGGACCGTTGCTGTGGCTGCCGGCCGTGCGTGCGCCGGTGCAAGATGTCGACGGGGTGTTCGACCTGTTTGGGCCGCAGGCCGATGAGCCGCTGCCGTGCGCCGAAGTGTTGGAGGCCGCGGCGGCGGATTGGGCGCAGGTTTACCGCCGCGTCTGGCCGACAGCCGCGGCCAGTGCATTGCAACCGCTGATCACGGGGGTGGGGCTGGCGCGCCTGCAACAGCGCAGCCTGGAAGTGGTGAGGCTATGGCAGCAGGTGACGGCGGCGCTCGGGTTCCCGCTGCAGCCGTCGCTGACGTTGCCGGCGGCCGGCCTGGCCCAGGCATTGGAGCACGTCCGATGAGCCACTTGAGCGAAATGCTGCGTCCTTTCCGTGCGCGCTTAGGGGCGGCGATCGCGTTGCAGGCCGTCGCCGGGATCTGCTCGCTGCTGCCGCTGATAGCCTTGGCGCAACTGGCGGACAGCTTGCGCCAGGCGCCGCCGCTGGCGTCTTCGGCACTGAACTGGGTGGTGGTGGCGGTGGTGGCGTCAGCGCTGTGGTTGTTTGGCCAGACCCTGGCCTTGCACCTGACCCATCAGGTGGACGCCGACCTGTGTGACCGTCTGCGCGTGCGCCTGGCCGAGCATCTGCAACGCTTGCCCTTGGGCTGGTTTGCACGGCTGGGGCCCGAGGGCGTCACCCGTTACGCCGAGCAGGATGTGCGGGCCTTGCACCAACTGGTGGGCCATGCGCCGACCGACCTGGTCAACCTGCTGTTGATTCCCATGGCCACCCTGGCCTACCTGCTGTGGAGCAACAGTGCCCTGGCGCTCTGGTGCCTGCTGCCGTTGGCATTGGGCGTGCTGGGCTATTGGCGCCTGGGCTCGGCGCATTACCGCGAGGACGTGGCCCAGCGCAATAGCGCAATCCAGCGGTTGTTCAGCGACTACAGCCAGTTCGCCGGCAACCTGGGCCTGGTCCGGCAATTTCCCAGCGCGGGCATTCATCGCCGTGTGCAAGAGGCGGTGCAGCAGTTTGATCAGCGCTTCAGCCATTGGGTGAGCCGCGCCGGTCATCTTGCTGCGCTGATCCAGGTCCTGCTCAGCGCACCGTGGCTGTTAGCCTGGGTGGTACTTGGCACACTATTTATCGGCGTGAGCGAAGTGGGCGCCGTGCAGGTGTGCGGCTTTTTGCTGCTGGTGCGCGCCATGGCGGCGCCGGTATTGGCGCTGGGGCACGGCTTTGATGCGCTGAACAACGCGCGCGCAAGTGCCCGGCGCCTACAGGAGGTGTTGAGTACACCGCCGTTGATCGAACCCGACGCGCCGCAATCGCCTCGGGACGCCAGCGTGGAGATGCTCGATGTGAGCTTCTCCCAGGGTGATGTCACGGTACTGAAGGCGATCAACCTGCGCCTGGAGCCGGGCACTACCACCGCGCTGGTGGGGCCGTCCGGCGCGGGAAAAAGCACCTTGGCCGGTTTGATCGCCCGCTTTATGGACGTCGACAGCGGGCATGTGCGCGTGGGCGGGGTGGATGTTCGGCAGATCGCCAGCCGCCAATTGCAGCAGTATCTGGCGCTGGTGTTTCAGCAGGCGGGGGCATTGCGCCTGTCACTGGCGCAAAACATCGCCCTGTATCAGCCCCACGCCAGTGAAAAACAGATTCGCGCCGCTGCCAAGGCGGCCTGCCTGGATGACTGGATCATGGGGTTGCCCAAGGGCTACGCCAGCGTGGTGGACGATGATGTGCGGCTGTCCGGCGGCGAATTGCAGCGCCTGGCGATTGCGCGGGCGCTGCTTTCGCGTGCGCCGATCATGTTGCTCGACGAACCCACCTCCGCTACCGACCCGCAGACCGAGCGCGCCTTGCGTACGGCACTGCGCGACGACGCAGCCGGGCGCACGCGGCTGATCATCGCCCATCGCCTGGAAACCATCGCCCATGCCGAGCAGATCCTGGTGCTCTGCGAAGGGCGCATTGTGCAGCGCGGATGTCATGCACAGTTGTTGGCCGTGGACGGTCTGTACCGCCAGCTGTGGGACGAGCAAATGTCGATGGCCGATCAACTGGAGTTCGTGTCATGAGTGTACTTTCGCCGTTGCGTCATTTGCCCGACCAGGCCCGGCGCATACTGCGCGGCGCCCTGGGGTGGATGCTACTGGCCGCCGTGCTGGATGGCTTGGCGGGGTTGGCGCTGGTGCCGCTGATACTGGCCTGGTTCGATCAACAGAGTGTGCAGCCAAGCGTGCTGCTGTTGATGGGGCTGACGTTGCTGCAGGCCTTGGTCAGCTACGTTGCCCAGCGCCGTGGTTATCTGGCGGGAGCCGGGTTGGCGGCCGGCCTGGTCTCGCAACTGGTGCAACAGCTGCCGCGTTTGCCATTGGCGCGGCAGGGCCAGCTGGAAGATTTGGTGCGCGGGCCGGTGTTCAACAGCATGGGCATCCCGGCGCACTTGCTGGCGCCGCTGGTAACGGCGCTGGTGACGCCGACGATGGTGGTGCTGGGGCTGATCTTTATTGAACCGCGTTTGGCGCTGGCGTTGGCCCTGGCTTATCTGCCGTTGTTCGCCCTGCTGCGTTGGGCCGGGCGACGTAGCCTGGCGCTGGAGCAACTGCGCCAGCAAGTCGACCGTCGCGCCGGGCAGCTGTTGCAGACATTCGCGCAGCAACAGGCCTTGATCCGCAGCGCCGGTGATGCCAGCCAGGGCCAGTTGGCGTTGCGTCAGGCCTTGCACGAGCAACACCAGGCCACGCACCGTCTCAACCGCCGCGCGTTGCCCAGCGGGCTTGGCTTTGCGGCGGCGGTGCAGGTGGTGTTTTCGCTGATGTTGGCAGGTGGCGTGCTGGCGGTGGCGGCGGGGCAGTTATCCGGCGCGCTGTTGGTGGCGGTGTTGGTGTTGCTGGTGCGCTTCATCGAACCGCTGTCGCAACTGGCTTACCTGGACCAGGCTTTGCGTATGGCGTGGCAGGCGTTGTCTCAAGTGCTCGCGGTGTTGGCCGTGCCGACGCTGCACAGCCCGCACCCCGGAGAGCAGCCTCAGGATGCAAGTTTGCAAGGGCAAGGCTTGAATATCTGCGGCGAAGGCGGCGAGCAGTTGCTCAAGGATGTGGACATCCATTGCGCGCCGGGAACGTTCACGGCGATTGTCGGACCGTCGGGCGCGGGTAAAAGTACTCTGCTGGCCTTGCTGGGGCGTGGCATGGACCCGCAGACCGGCGCAGTACGACTCGGCCAGGTGGACATTCGCCAGCTAAGCGAACACACCTTGGCCAACCACCTCACGCAAGTGTTCCAGAACAGCGGGCTGTTTGCCGGCAGCCTGCTGTGGAATGTCAGCATGGCCCGGCCGCAAGCCACGCCTGCGCAACTGCAACACGCCGCCAAGGATGCTGCATTGGATGAGGTGCTCAGCAGCCTGCCGCAGGGTTGGCACAGCGAGGTGGGGCCGGGCGGCGCATTACTCTCGGGCGGCCAGCGGCAACGGGTCGGCCTGGCGCGCGCGCTGCTGTCCCCGGCGCCGATCCTGTTGCTTGACGAACCCACCGCCAGCCTCGATGCGCGCTGCGAAGCACGGGTCAATCGCAGCCTGCAGGCGCTGCATGGCAGGCGCACCGTGGTGTTGGTGTCACACAACCCGATGTTGGTGCGCGGTGCCGATCAGATCCTGGTGCTGGAAGGCGGCAGCGTCAGTGGCTGCGGCAGTCATGAGCAGTTGCTGGCCACGCACCGCTGGTATGCGCAGTTCGTCGAGCAAAACCTGCCGGGCAGCCATTGAAAAAGTCCCTTAATCGAAAAGTCGCAGCGTTCGTTTAAACGATACTAATGCGAATTATTATCGATAAAGAGGCTGGGCAATGTCACACCGGGGAGCAACAAAGGCGGGGCGGGGTTTCCAACGTAATGGGGCGCAACTTGGGATGGTGTTGGTGTTGGGCCTGAGCCCGTTGGCACAGGCGATTGCGACCGTGCAATTGCCTGTCATCAAGGTCGCGGGTGACGACACCTCGGGCGAGGTGACCCCACCCGGCGTGACCGCCATCGGCAAGCTACCGCTCAAACTGCGGGAAACGCCGCAGTCGGTGAGCGTCATCGACCACGAGCGCATCGAGCAGCAAAACCTGTTCAGCCTCGATGAGGTGATGCAGCAGGCCACTGGCGTGACGGTGCAGCCTTTCCAGTTGCTGACCACCGCGTACTACGTGCGTGGCTTCAAGATCAACTCTTTCGAACTGGATGGCGTGCCGGCGATGCTCGGTGAAACCGCCGGTTCGCCTCAGGACATGGCGGTGTATGAGCGCGTCGAAATCCTGCGTGGCTCCAATGGTTTGCTGCACGGCAGCGGTAACCCGGCGGCCACGGTCAACCTGGTGCGCAAGCGCCCACAAAAGGCATTCGCCGCCAGCACCACCCTCAGCGGCGGCACCTGGGACCGTTACCGTGGCGAAGTGGATGTCGGCGGGCCGCTGACCCAGACTGGCAATGTGCGTGGGCGCGTGGTGGCGGCCTACGAGGATCGCGACTACTTCTACGATGTCGGCAAGCAAGACACCCAGTTGCTCTACGGCATCACCGAATTCGACTTGACCCCAGACACCCTGCTGACCCTGGGCGCGCAATACCAGACCATCGATTCGGTGACCAACATGGCCGGCGTGCCCATGGCCAAGGACGGATCGAGCCTGAACCTGTCGCGCTCCACCTATCTGGACGTGGACTGGGACCGCTTCAAGTGGACCACGCGCCGGGTGTTCGGCTCTCTTGAGCAGCAACTGGATCACGACTGGAAAGCCAAGGTCGCCGCCGAATACCAGGATGCCGACTCAAGCCTGCGCTATGCCGGTGCTTTTGGCGCCATCGACCCGCTCACCGGCGATGGCGGTCGCTTGATGGGCGCTGCGTATAAATTCAGCAGCACTCAAAAGAGCGTGGATGCCTCGGTCAATGGGCCGTATTCGTTGTTTGGCCGCAGCCATGAGTTGCTGTTGGGCACCAACTACAGCCACGGCGAAACCGAGCAGCGCACCGCCCAGTTCACCACGCCGCTCAACGTGCCGGTGAATGTCTATCGCTGGGACCCGAGCAGTGTGCCCAAACCCGGGATCGGCGCCTACACATCGCCCGGTTCCACGACGACCACCTCCAAGGGCGTCTACGCGCTGACCCGCTACAAACTGCTCGATCCGCTGACCCTGGTCATCGGCGGCCGGGCCAGTTGGTGGGACCAGAACGCGCCGACCAGCCACTTCACCCCCGGCCGGGAAATAACCCCGTATGGCGGCTTGATCTGGGACTTTGCGCAGAACTGGTCGTGGTACGCCAGCTACGCCGAGGTCTACCAGCCGCAGACCGGGCAAACCTGGAGCGGCGACCTGCTCAAACCGGTGGAGGGCAAGACCTATGAAACCGGGATCAAGGGCGAGTTGGCGGACGGGCGTTTGAATATGTCGCTGGCGGTGTTCCGTATCGACCTGGAGAACAACCCGCAAGTCGACCCGGACCATCCGGGTGTGGGGTCGACCACCTACTACATCAGCGGCGGCAAGGTGCGCAGCCAGGGCTTCGAGCTGGAGAGCAGCGGTTATATCACCCCCGAATGGAACGTCTCCGCCGGTTATACCTACACCAGCACCGAGTACCTCAAGGACACCAACGCTTCGGGTGAGCGCTATGCCAGCTTCACGCCGCGCCACATGGCGCGGGTGTGGACCCAGTACGAGTTGCCGTGGCAGGACCGCCGCTGGAGCGTCGGTGCCGGCATGCAGGCGCAAAGTGATTACTCCACCCAATCCGGGGCTGTGACCCTGGAGCAGGGCGGCTATGCCTTACTCAATGCGCGGGTCGCCTACCGCATCGACGAGCATTGGACTGCCGCGGTCAACGGCAACAATCTGGCGGACCGCAAGTACTACCAGAGCCTGTCCAACGTCAATTGGAACAACCGCTATGGCGAACCGCGCAGCCTCAATCTGACCCTGCGAGGTACGTTCTGATGGCCGCTCCGGCCCTTGGTTCCTGGCCGCTGCGCATTTGTCTGGCGCTGGCGGGCAGTGTGCTCAGCAGCCTGCAACTGGCCGTCCTGCTGGCGCGGCATTATCCGTGGGGCGGTGGGCTGGAGCGGCTGTATGCCGGCGTGTTCCTGGGGTCATGCCGAGATAAGG
>NZ_JAEILC010000192.1:0-5663 GCF_016307435.1 Pseudomonas sp. S4_EA_1b
ACACACTCTGGGCCAAAAGCGGCCATTCAACTTCTAGGCCGTTGCCACGAACTATTGCTTTGGAAGACCGCTGTCTTCCAGATGGCGACTCTAAACGATGGACAAACTAATGTTAAAGCCAGCGGCGAACCTGGGTTTGATAAGCCGAATACTCGCTGCCGAACAGAGTTATCAGAGCACGCTCCTCGGGCCTGATCTGGAAGCGATTCATATACAGCACAAACCCCAGTACCCCAAACAAGGCAATTGGTGAGGCCAAGTAGCAGGCCCAGGCCAGCAGCAACAGGGCAAAGCCGACGTACATCGGGTTGCGTGAGTATTGATAGATACCCGAGCGCACCAGTGCCGATGCGGTTTCAGGCTTCAGCGGATTGACGGTGGTCTGCGCCTGCCGAAACGACAGTACGCCGGCCACGCTGAAGCAAACGCCAACGGCCACCACTAGCAGCGCCACCAGTACCCGCACTGAATGCGCCAGGTCGAGGCCCGGCACATAGCGGGCGGCCAGCCACATCAACAGCCCAAACAGAGCGGTCACAACCGGCGGGGGTATCTTGTTTTCCAGTGCTCGCATAAAAACTCCCGATTAAGCAGCCATGACTTTTGCGCCAGTCGCTATGTTTAGCGCACTTTTTGCAGTTCGCTCTGCACCAGTTCTAGCAGCGGCTCAGGGCCGAACTTTGTCAGCAGCTTGGCGTTGCAACCAGTATGCACAGCAGCTATCGAGCTGGGCGGTTCATCTTGATGACGAAGCTCCCATTAAGGCCGGGGGTGGCCACTACAACGTGAATCGCGCCGGGGGCTTGTAACTACTTTTCCGCGCTCTTCTAAGGCGATGGTCAATGACGGTGGCTTTTCCCAACATGGGTGTGCCCGTCATCCGGAAGCGCACTGACTCCGCCAGTGGTGTTCAGGCGCTGGAGAATTCCACACTCGTCTACGCCCCGCTCAGAGGCGCAACGGTGTCGTAACTCAACCAGCTGTTGTTGCAGGGCCAGCAGGCTGGTCACGCGCGCTTGCACATGCGCAATGTGCTCATCCACTAAGCTATTCACACCTTCACAGTTTCCCTCTGGCCGATCCATCAGCGCCAACAAACTTCTGATCTCGTCCAGGGTCATGTCCAGTGTTCGGCAGTTACGGATGAACGTAAGCCGCTCAAGGTGCTCACTGCTGTAAAGGCGGTAGTTGCCCTCACTGCGAGCCGGAGCCGGCAACAGCCCCTCACGCTCGTAATAGCGAACCGTTTCAACCTGGCAATCGGCAAGCTTGGCCAGCTCTCCAATTTTCATGAAGCACCTCTTCGACAAACGCTTGACCCTGAAGTGGCTTCAGGGTGTTCACTCTGCACAACTGATCAATGAGGATACCTTCATGGCTGGCTGCTGCGGTGACGAATACAAACCTGAAGCGGTTTCAAAGGATGTCTGCTGTGACGCCAACGAAGCAAGCAACTGCTCTGCCACAGTGGCTACAGCGGTAAATACCGTAACCGGCTCCAGGCTCAGTAGCTTCCGCATTGCGCAAATGGACTGCCCTACCGAGCGGACGCTGATTCAGGACAAACTGAGCAAGCTCGCAGGCATCGATAAGCTCGACTTCAACCTGATCAATCGGATTCTTGGGGTATGGCACAGCTTGCCGTCGACCGCGCCTATCGAAGCGGCGATCTCGTCCCTGGGCATGCAAGCAGAGCCGCTATCTGCTGAAGGGCAAGCCCGCATCAAAATCGAACAGATGGACTGCCCAACGGAAGAAAAGTTAATCCGCGACAAGCTGACCTCACTACCCGGTATCAGTGCGCTGGAGTTCAACCTGCTTCAACGTGTACTGACGCTCAGCCACTCAGCAGAAGCCCTGCCAGTAGCACTGGCAGCTATTCGCGAGCTTGGTTTCACGCCAGTGGTTGAGGGTTCCGCAGCAGCAAACGAAGAAGCGCAAGGCACCCCGCGCAAGAAGGCCTGGTGGCCCTTGGCGCTATCGGGGGTGGCCGCCGTATCGGCGGAAGTGATCCACTTTGCCGAGCTTGCGCCAGATTGGGCTGTGGCTGGCATGGCGCTGCTCGCCATTCTGCTTTGCGGCCTGACGACCTATAAAAAGGGCTGGATCGCGCTGAAGAACCGCAACCTGAACATCAATGCGCTGATGAGTATCGCGGTGACCGGTGCGGTGCTGATTGGGCAATGGCCAGAAGCGGCCATGGTCATGTTCCTCTTTTCTGTCGCCGAGTTGATCGAAGCGAAGTCGCTGGATCGGGCTCGCAATGCCATCCGTGGCCTGATGGATCTGACGCCAGAGCGCGCCACGGTGCAGCAGATTGATGGCACATGGCTGGAAGTTGACGTTAAAACCATCGCCGTAGGCGCATTGGTTAGGGTTCGACCGGGCGAGCGAATCGGCCTCGATGGCGAGGTTACTGCCGGCAACTCCACCATCAACCAAGCGCCGATCACAGGGGAAAGCTTGCCTGTAGAGAAAACCATTGGCGATCCGGTTTTTGCTGGAACCATCAATGAAGCCGGCTCCTTGGAATACCGCGTCCTGGCCGCCGCTGCCAACACCACGCTGGCACGTATCATTCACGCGGTCGAGGAGGCGCAGGGTTCACGCGCGCCGACCCAGCGCTTTGTCGATCAATTCGCCAAGGTATACACCCCTGTCGTATTCCTATTCGCCCTGGCTGTCGCCATCGTGCCGCCACTCTTCATGGCCGAGCCCTGGTACGACTGGATCTACCGTGCCCTGGTACTGCTGGTGGTTGCCTGCCCTTGCGCCTTGGTCATCTCGACACCTGTCACCATTGTCAGTGGTTTAGCTGCGGCTGCACGCAAAGGCATCCTGATCAAAGGCGGCGTTTATCTGGAAACTGGCGGCAAGCTTGGCTTCCTGGCCCTCGACAAGACCGGAACCATTACCCATGGCAAACCCGTGCAAACCGACTACATGCCGCTGGTTGAACAGGACTCAGAACTCAATCGCACCCATGCTGCCAGCCTCGCCAGTCGCTCTGACCACCCGGTTTCGCAAGCGATAGCCAAGCATGCCACTGAGAATGGCCTGACGTTCGCTACCGTTGAGGGATTCGAAGCCCTGCCGGGTCGAGGTGTACGGGGCACCATTGATGGCATGGATTTCCACCTGGGTAACCACCGTCTGGTGGAAGAGCTTGGCCTCTGCTCACCCGAGCTGGAGGCGACGCTGGAACGTCTCGAACGCCAAGGCAAAACAGTGGTGGTGTTGTGCAATCCGCAGCGTGCCATTGCCCTGTTCGCGGTTGCCGATACCGTCAAAGACTCCAGCCGCCAGGCAATCGAGGAGCTTCATGCGCTGGGTGTGAAGACCACGATGCTGACCGGCGATAACCCGCACACCGCAGAAGCCATCGCACAGCAAGTGGGCATCGACGAAGCACGCGGTAATCTCCTGCCAGTCGACAAATTGCAGGCCGTTGAAGCATTGCAGGCGCGTGGCTACGTTGTTGGGATGGTCGGCGATGGCATCAACGATGCGCCGGCGCTGGCGAAGTCCGAAATCGGGTTCGCCATGGCCGCTGCCGGCACGGACACGGCTATCGAAACTGCGGATGTAGCCTTGATGGATGATGACCTGCGCAAGATCCCGGCCTTTATCCGCCTGTCCCAACAGACCGCCGTCATCCTCAAGCAGAACATCGTGCTGGCGTTAGGGATCAAGGCTCTGTTTCTCGCCATTACTCTAACGGGACAGGCGACGATGTGGATGGCAGTCTTTGCAGACATGGGTGTCAGTCTGCTGGTGGTGTTCAACGGCCTGCGCCTGCTTAAAAAGTAGGAACGGAGGATTGAAGATGAAAGCAGCATTGCAACTTGCAATTGAACAAGCCTTTCAACAGGCCGAGCACGCCATGCAGCAGAGGCGTAATACCGAGGCCTTTCAATGGCTGGAGCGTGCGCACATCCTGACTCAACGCCAGCCCTTGCCGCACGCCAGATCACACTGGCTGATGCTCACGCTCGGTTGGCAGATTGGCGATTATCGCGAGGTGGCCGGGCAAATACCGCGCATTTTCGCGGCCTTGTTGTTCTCCAGAATCTGGGTGCCCCTCGGCAATACAGGCCGCTCCAGAGTCAGTGCTTTCAAGCCCATGCCGGTTCCTGAAGAACTCCAGACCTTGCTTGCGAGTGACGAGCAAAACCTATCCAGCCGGTGATTGCGCCCATGCAAGTCGATCTCGCCACCCAACTGCCGTGCCCACTTGCAGAGGTGATCGCCCAGGTGCGCACACCACGCCTGCTGCGTCAGGTTGCTTCACCCTTATTGAGTTTCAGCCCGCTGGCTCCGGCTGAGTTTCCTGATACCTGGAGCGAGGGCACCTACTGGGTCAAGCTGAAGTTATTCGGCGTACTTCCCATTGGCCGTCAGGCGATTGTGATTACCTACCCGCAGATGGAAAACGCTCAGACCTTCATGCTTAGAGACAACGGCTATAGCCCGCTGATCACCAAGTGGGATCACGTCATTACGGCTCAAGAAGTGAGTGGCGGAACGCTTTACCGAGATCGCGTGACTATCGAGGCCGGCATCCTCACCCCGTTCGTGTGGCTTTTTGCGCGTCAGTTTTACGCCCACCGTCAGCGCCGCTGGGCAGCTTTGGCGGCAAATGGCTTTAGCTACTGAAGCACGCCATGCCCAGACAGGGCTGCTCACCTAGAGAGCAATACCTCTTGGCCACTGAAAATTCGCTCCCCCAGGCAACCTCCTTGGTCGGGGCAGCTTTAATACAACCTGTAGCAGGTACGGGGTCAACTTTTGACCTGCATCAGGCTACACCCGTCTTCGAGGTCTATATTGACTACTGGTGACTCACCCCACGACCCACTTTCACCTGCAAGGAACTGAGCAATGAAAGCACCAAAACTCGCCGCCTTCGCTTTGGCGGCTGCGCTTTTTCCGGCCTTAACCTTTGCGCAGCAGGACTCCAGCGCCACCAGCCAGGCTCAACAGCAGCCAATGAGCGTTGAGCAATTTGATCAAGAGATGGCGAAGGCACAAGAAAACCTGAAGAAAATGCAGGAGCAAATGAGCCAAATTCAGAAAGCTAGCGACCCTGCACAGCGTCAGAAACTGATGCAAGAGCACCAAACCATGATGCAGCAAGGAATGCACATGATGAACGGAATGCGTGGTGGCGGAATGATGGGGTGCTGCGGAGGGGGCATGAAGGGCGGTCACATGATGGGTGGGGGTCACATGATGGGCTGGGATCAAATGGGCAGCCACTACTCCCAGATGACGCCTGAGCAGATGAAGCAGCATCAATACATGATGGACAGGTACATGGGTATGCAGCAGATGATGATGGATCAGATGATGCAGCATCAGCAGCATATGGGCATGCCACAGCGCTGAGACTTCACACTTATTCCACGGACAGCATGCTGTTCCCGTACGGTATGAATACTTTCATGCGCCAGCCCAACTCACACTAAGGGGCGTTGGGCTGGCGCCCACCGATTCAATTTTTGGCTCACCTGAAGATTCAGCGCTAAAGCACCTGTAAATGGTGACTCTTGTGTGCGCGCCGTCGACGCATCAACCAATAGGCGGCACGAATACGTCAACTCTGTATCAGCGGACACCTGCATGTATGGCTGGCTAATGGCTGCTTTTGGCCCAGAGTGTGT
>NZ_JAEILC010000193.1:0-1193 GCF_016307435.1 Pseudomonas sp. S4_EA_1b
GGATGGTCTGAAGTAGCCCCTGTTTTCCGGCTACTTCGCCATCGACACTTTCAAAAAACGGTAGCCGCTCAAATCCCGGTCAAACCTGCCGTCTATTTCAGCCTTTTTTGCCGCTGCAAGCACCTCGCAGCAGTCACTTCACTCTTCACGGACGCACCTCTCCTGCATTGGAGAGCAAATGTCGACGCGCCATCCAAATGTTCGACAGGGCGAACAGCGTCACCATCTGAGCAGTGTTTTTCACCAAGCCTCGGAAGCGCACTTTCGTATAACCAAACTGGCGCTTGATCACCCGAAATGGATGCTCAACCTTGGAGCGAACCTGGGCCTTGGCTCTTTCGATCTTACGTATCGCTTTGTATAACGCGCTGCGGTTACCGTGCTTTTTGTAAGTGCTGCGCCGGGCTGCAATCTGCCAGATGACTTGGCGCCCCTCATGCTCTTCACGCTTCTCTACACCGGTATAGCCCGCATCAGCGCAGACCACGTTCTCACCACCGTGCAGCAGTTTGTCGACTTGGGTTACGTCCGCGACGTTGGCCGCAGTGACCACCACGCTGTGCACAAGCCCGGACTCATCGTCGACACCAATGTGAGCTTTGGCACCGAAGTAATACTGGTTGCCCTTCTTGGTCTGATGCATTTCCGGGTCGCGTTTGCCGTCCTTGTTCTTGGTCGAACTGGGCGCATGAATCAGAGTGGCATCGACGATGGTGCCTTGTCGCAGTGACAAGCCACGGTCGCCCAAATAGCCATTGATCACGCCGAGAATACCGGTGGCCAACTCATGCTTTTCCAGCAGGCGACGGAAGTTGAGGATGGTGGTTTCATCCGGGATTCGCTCCAGGCTCAGACCGGAAAACTGGCGCAGGATCGTCGTCTCGTACAGCGCCTCTTCCATCGCCGGATCGCTGTAACCGAACCAGTTCTGCATTAGATGAATCCGCAGCATCGCCATCAGCGGATAGGCTGGACGGCCCCCTTCGCCCTTTGGGTAATGAGGTTTGATCAGAGCAATCAAACCCTCCCAGGGTACGACCCGATCCATCTCTATCAGGAACAGCTCCTTGCGGGTCTGCTTGCGCTTACCGGCGTACTCGGCATCGGCGAAGGTCATTTGTTTCATCATCGAAAAGCTCGGCGATTGGTGTCCGGGGATTTTGCCAAATCAGGAAGTCTTTTTCAGGATTTCC
>NZ_JAEILC010000194.1:0-4484 GCF_016307435.1 Pseudomonas sp. S4_EA_1b
TCCTGGGGATGATGGCTGCCAACTTTCTCAATGGCCGGTTATTGAGGCAAGTTGAGAGCGAGCAGTTGTTCCGTATCGGGACCGGCATTCTTGCGCTGACAGGCGTCATTCTGGCGGTTAACGCCTGGTTTGGCTGGGGTGGGCTGCTTGGCCTGGTAATTCCTATCTTTATCTACATGTCCATGAATGGGCTCATCGTGGCCAATTCGGTCGCCGGGGCTTTGTCCTCGTTTCCGAACAACGCTGGTGCAGCATCATCCTTGCTTGGAGCGATGCATTACGGCAGCGGCATCCTAAGCGCGGCAATGCTGGGGTGGTTTTCGGACGGTACCCCGTGGACGATGGCGTGGATCATGGGCCTCGCGGGCGTCGGTAGCTTGTTGACATGTGTGATCGCCATCCGCCTATACGCGCGTCAAGGTTTGACTGTTGCGCAGGGATGACGATTTTTTTTGCATCGGGATCAAGGGAGTTGAATGCTCATGAAGTTGACTACATCCGTAACGACCGCCGCACTGATGGCTATGTCAATTCAGGCAAACGCGCAAAGTTCGGTGCCGGATACACCCGCCGCGCGGCAAGCTCGGGAAACTGCACCACAGCTATTTGCCTATACCCAGGATGTGCTTTTTGGTGACTTATGGAAGCGCAAGGAGCTCGCGCCACGTGACCGTAGCCTGGTGACGTTGTCAGCCTTGGTCGCCAACGGGCAATCAGCGCAGATGACCTCGCATATCAATCTTGCATTGGACAACGGAGTGAAGCCCGGGGAGATCGTCGGGTTGATAACCCATTTGGCTTTCTACACCGGCTGGCCTAATGCGATGAGTGCGGTAGGCGTCGCAGGCGAGGTGTTCAAAACGCGTGGGATCGCCGCCGAGCAATATCAACCTGCGTCACAAGCGTTGCTGCCGGTAGACGAAGTAGTAGAGGCGAAACGGGCGGCAACCATCAAAGAAAACGTCGCCCCGATTGCACCAGAACTGGCTCGTTACACGGATGACGTTTTGTTTGCTGATCTATGGCGGCGTGCCGATCTAGCACCTCGCGACCGCAGTTTGATCACTGTGGCTGCGCTCATCGCTCGAGGTCAGCTCTATCAGGTCCCCTTTCATCTGAACAGGGCCATGGACAACGGCCTGACGCAAGCCCAGGCCGCCGAAGTGGTTACCCAGCTCGCTTTCTACGCCGGGTGGCCTCGTGCGATGTCGGCTCTGCCTGTTATGCAGTCTGTGTTTACTGAAAGGAAATGACCCCGTGATAGGAAGCGTCGTTATGTCATCAAAAGTATTCAAACGGTTGGTGTTCGGCATGCTATTTGGCTTTGTCGCATCATCCATAGGGAACATCGCAGTTGCAGGGGAGCGAAGCAAACCTGAACCATTGATTATTCAAGAACAAGGCAGCTTTGCTGCCGGGGGACAAGTTGCGACAGCGCCGGGTATTTTCGACGCGCGCAAGCCAATGGAGCCCTCGGGCCAGACCTACCACGGCGATCACGCCTATGCCTTTTACCAGTTGCCATTGAATGCCAGAAAGCTGCCTATTGTCATGTGGCATGGTGCCGGCCAGTTTTCCAAGACTTGGGAAACAACGGCGGATGGGCGCGAGGGTTTCCAGACTATTTTTCTACGCCGTGGCTTCGGTGTTTACTTGATAGATCAACCACGCAGGGGCAATGCCGGGCGCGGCATGGTTGAGGCAACGGTCAAACCGACGCCGGATGAACAACTTTGGTTCAACCAGTTCCGTATGGGGCTTTGGCCGAACTACTTCAAGGGTGTACAAGTTGCACAGGATGCGCAGACCCAGAATCAATTCTTCCGCGCGATGACCCCCAATACCGGACCGTTCGACATGACTGTGGTCTCCGATGCCGTATCGGCGGTATTTGAAAGAATCGGCCCGGGCATTCTTTTCACCCACTCTCAGGGAGGCGGGCCAGGCTGGTTGACTGCGATCAAGAATAGCAACGTGAAAGGCATCGTCGCTATTGAGCCCGGTAGCAGTTTTGTCTTCCCGGAAGGTGAGGTGCCAACGCCCATTCCGAGTGCTTTTGACACGGTACAGGGTACGTCACTTCCCGCATCCCAGTTCGCAGCCCTGACCAAGCTTCCCATTCTTATTCTCTACGGTGACAACATCCCGGATCACGCAGTTGATCTGCCTGCACAGGACAGTTGGCGCGCCCGACTGGAGATGGCCCGGAAGTGGCGTGACACGGTCAACAAACATGGTGGTGACGTAACGCTGGTTCACCTGCCAGAGATTGGCATCAAGGGCAACACACACTTCCCGATGTCAGATTTGAACAATGTCCAGATCGCAGATCTGGTTTCAAAGTTTCTTTCCGAGAAAAAGCTGGATTGAACCTCAGGTGCGCTAACGGCGTAAATAAATGCCAATTCCTTTCTAAGTCCATCGTTCAAGGCTACAGGAGTACTTTTATGAAACACACTATTCTGAAGGCGACTTTATTGGCGGCAATGGCGGGAGTATCAGCAGGCGAGGCGGGTGCGGCGGACTATAAGAAAAACCCGTATACCCTCGTCTATGATGGCGCGATAACCAAAAATGAAGCAGGTAAGGTCAATATCCATCCCGTTACCTACAAGCTTCATGGCCTGGACATTGTTGCTAACGTCTACACGCCTGCCAATTACGACCCGAAGCACGCTTACCCGACAGTCGTGGTGGCCCATCCAAACGGTGGGGTAAAGGAGCAAGTGGCTGGTCTGTATGCGCAGCGATTGGCTGAGCAAGGCTATATTACGATCACTGCAGATGCGGCTTATCAGGGTGGTAGTGGCGGGCAACCGCGCAGTGTCGATAAGCCTGCCTATCGCATCGAGGACATCCACGGAATGGCAGACTTCGTCGCTCGATTTGCAGGCGTCGATGCCAAACGGTTGGGCCTGCTCGGGATCTGTGGCGGTGGTGGCTACTCATTAGCAGCAGCTGAAACCGATAAACGATTCAAGTCAGTGGCGACGGTAAGCATGTTCAACTCTGGACGTGTCCGTCGCAATGGCTACAACGATTCGCAGTTGGACACTATTGAGCAGCGCCTGCAGCAAGCCTCTGCTGCCCGAGCTCAAGAGGCCGCGGGAGGGGAAGTGCTCTATTCAGGTGATGCCAACCTCACAGATGAACAGATCGCCAAACTGCCGTATGCGTTGTATCGCCAGGGCTACGAGTACTACTGGAAGACCCACGCACACCCTAACTCGACCTTTAAATACACCACGAGTAGCCTCATCGACCTGATGCGCTTTGACGCCACCAATCAGATCGAACTGATCAATCAGCCGTTGCTGATGATCGCAGGGAGCAACGCCGACAGCCTGTACATGACCCAGGAGGCATTCCCCAAGGCCACCGGCACGAAGGACAAGGAGCTGTTCATTATCGATGGCGCCACCCATATCGAAACTTACTGGGTTCCGAAATATGTGGATGCTGCTCTCGGCAAGTTAACGCCGTTTTACGCCAGGACGCTGTGATCTCAAGGCCGCTTTTCTAGGAGACAATCGGCCCGTGCCGACTGGAGAACGTTGATGTGTGCTTACCTTGTAAACTCGGAAACGGCGGTGATTACTCCTCCCGCTACGGTGTTGGTCGTGGGGGCAACCGGAAGTATCGGTCGATTGGTCGTGGCTGAGGCGCTCAGGCAAGGTTATAAGGTGCGTGCGCTGGTGCGAGATCTTGTCAAAGCCAAAAAGTTGTTGCCACCCCAATCGGAGTTGATTGAATGCGACGTCACTCTTTCTGCCGGTCTAGCTGAAATCGTCAGGGGAGTGGACGCTATTGTCTTTACGTTGGGTGCAGGAAGTGTAAGAGGCGAGAGCGCAATGGTCGTTGACTATGGGGGCGTGCGTAATGTCCTTGCTGCTCGGGGCCATCTGTCCCCTCGTGTCGCATTGATGACGGCTATCGGCGTGACCAAGCGTGTCGATGCGCAGTTGGGTGTTCTGGCGGGGCATGATTGGAAGCGTCGCTCGGAGCGTTTGGTTCGCGTCAGCGGATGTCCTTATACCATTGTTCGGCCGGGCTGGTTCGACTGCAACGGCGCCGATCAGCATCGCCTGGTTCTACTGCAGGGCGACTCTCGCTGGGCTAGCGATGCAACCGATGGTGTGGTTTCACGCCATCAGATCGCCGAAGACCTTGTTCGAAGCCTCTCTACTGTTGCGGCTGAAGGCAAGACAGTCGAGCTGGTTGCGGAGCAGGGGGCCTCGACGCAGGACTTTGAAGCGCTATTTGCACCCACGGACGCAGATATACCAAGAGAGCTAGATGCCGTGCACGATAGAGACAATATGCCCCTCGCGGATGAGCCGACTTGGGTTCGCGATGAATTAGCCTCGCTCTATCAACCTGGGCTGTTAAAACACGATGACGCAAACTGAATCGGACCGCTCTGAAAAGGGTCTCAATAGATGAGCACGAATCGTCAGAAAGAACGTAAGCGGACGGCAAACACA
>NZ_JAEILC010000195.1:0-6320 GCF_016307435.1 Pseudomonas sp. S4_EA_1b
AAGTGCGCAACCTGGCGCAACGCACCCAGGCATCGGTGGAGGAAACCCGCCTGGTGATCGAGCACTTGCAGAGCGGCACCACCGACGTGGTCGGTGCCATGGGCAGCAGTTATCGCCAGGCCCAGGGCAGTGTCGAACAGGTCGGCCAGGCCGTCACCGCACTGCGCCAGATCGGCGACGCGGTCACCGTGATCAGCGATATGAACCTGCAAATCGCCAGTGCCGCGGAGGAGCAAAGCGCCGTCGCCGAAGAGATCAACCACAACGTGGCGACCATCCGCGATGTGACCGAATCGCTGTCGGAACAGGCCAATGAGTCGGCGCGGGTGAGCCAGGCGCTGAACAGCCTGGCCAATCAACAGCAGGGTCTGATGGATCAGTTCCGAGTCTGACGCTTGAAGACCACCCAGGGTGGGCGGGAGCTTGCTCCCGTTTGCCGCCTGTCAGGCATGGCGCTTGGGTAATTCGACCAGCACTTTCAAACCGCCCAAGGGGCTATCCTGCAACCGCAACACCCCGCCCCACACCTCGGCGATATCGCGCACGATCCCCAGGCCCAAGCCGTGACCGTCGATCTGCTCATCCAGGCGCGCGCCACGGCTGAGCACCTGATCTCGCTGGGCTTCGGGGATGCCGGGGCCGTCGTCTTCCACCGCGAGCCAATAGCTGTGGGGGGTCTCATCAATGCTCAGGCGCACCTCGGCGTCCGCCCATTTGCAGGCGTTGTCCAGCAGATTGCCCAGCAACTCCAGCAGGTCTTCGCGATCCCAAGGCAAGTGCAGGCCGGGGGCGGCATGGTAGCTGAGGTCCAGGTGTTCGCCATGGATCATGTTCAAGGTGGCGAGCAGGCCAGGCAGTTCCTGTTCGCAGTCGAACAAGGCGCCGGGCAGGGTTTCGCCAGCCAGACGGGCGCGGTTCAGTTCACGATTGAGGCGTTGCTGCACTTGCTCCAATTGCTCGCGCAACAAGGCGCTCAGCTTGGGATGGTCTTTGAGCGCCTCGCTGGATGCCGCGCTCAGCAATACCGCCAATGGGGTTTTCAGCGCATGGCCAAGGTTGCCCAGGGCATTGCGGGAACGCTTGAGGCTGTCTTCGGTGTGGGCCAGCAGGTGGTTGATCTGCGCCACCAGCGGTTCCAGCTCCAACGGCACCTGAGTGTCGAGCTGCGAGCGTTGGCCTTGCTGCAATTGGGCGATCTGGTTGCGCGCGGTTTCCAGCGGGCGCAAGGCGCGGCGCACAGTCACCCGTTGTAGCACCAGCACCAGCAGCAACGCCGCCAAGCCCAGCACCAGACCGATCTGACGCATCAGGCGAAAGCTTTCGCGCACTGGCGTGTAGTCCTGGGCCACGCTGATGGAAATCGACTGACCAAAGCGCTTGTAGTCCGAACGTAGCACCAGCAGTTGCTGGCCTTCAGGCCCCAGCTGCAGGTTGCCCTTCAGACCGGCCTCGGGCAGGCGCGGCAGTTCCTGATCCCATAGCGAGCGAGAGCGCCAGTGGGTGTCGGCAAAATCGATACGAAAGTAATGTCCCGAAAACGGCCGCTGGTAAGCCGGTGACAGACGATGCTCGTCCAGCTGTACGCCGTTGGGCCCGCGCACCAGTGCCACCAGCAGGTTTTCCGTGTCGTTGCGCAGCCCTGCCTCCAGATATCGCTGCAGACCGGCTTCGAACAACCACAGACTGGTCTGCGCCAGCACCACGCCGACGATCACCATCACACTGATCAGCCCCAGGCTCAGGCGCCGTTGAATCGACTTCATGCGGGGTTGGCGCCAAACCGATAACCCTGGCCACGCCGGGTTTCGATCACGCTGCGGCCCAACTTGCGGCGCAGGTGGTTGACGTGCACCTCCAGCACATTGGAATCGCGCTCGGTTTCGCCGTCATACAGATGCTCGGCCAGATGGCTTTTGGACAGGATTTGCTCAGGGTGCAGCATGAAATAGCGCAGCAGACGAAACTCGGCGGCGGTCAGTTGGACCTCTTCGCCATCGCGCAGCACGCACTGGCGCCCCTCGTCGAGGTGCAGGCCGGCGGCTTGCAGGGTGGGTTGGTTGGCTTGACCGTGGGAGCGACGCAGCAACGCCTGGATGCGCAGGTGCAGTTCTTCGGGATGAAAGGGTTTACTCAGGTAGTCATCGGCACCGGCCTTGAGCCCTTCGATACGCTCGGCCCAGGAATCGCGGGCAGTAAGGACCAGCACCGGGGTGGCCAGCGCCGCCGCGNNGTCGAGGATGATCAGGTCGTAGGGCTCGGTGCGGCCCTGGTATGCGGCGTCGCGCCCATCGGCCAGCCAGTCGACGGCATAGCCTTGGCGCTGCAAGCCGGCCAGCAGTTCATCGGCCAGGGGTACGTTGTCTTCCACCAGAAGCAGGCGCATCAGTCTTCCTCGTCTTTGATCAGCACGCCGCTGGTGGCGTCCAGCTTGATTTCGCGCACCACGCCGTCGGTGGTCACCAGTTCCACTTCATAGGCATATTGCCCGTGTTTTTTTTCAAGCTCGGCTTCCAGCAGGCGCGAGCCGGGATGGCGCGCCATGGCCTGTTGCAACAGCTGTTCCAGCGGCAGGATCACGCCCTGCTGCCGCAGCGCCAGGGCTTCATCTTGATTGAGGTCGCGCGCCGCCAGGCTTGAGCAGAACACCATGAGCACCAGCGGCCATCGGCTGCTGGCGCGTAAATTTACCTTCATTACGTATCCTGATGATTCTTGAGAACCTGCCCGGTGAGCGCGTCCAATTCAACATCCCATTCAATGCCGTCGAGGTCTTGCAGTTCGACTTCATAGATATACTTGCCATAGGCCTCGTCCAGGTCGGTGTCGAGTAATGTCGAACCAGGGTGCAGGGCCAGGGCGGTGGCTTCCAATTGATCGAAGGCGACAATTGTAACAGTGGCAGGCACGGTCAGTGGTTTGTCGGGGTCCACGGCTCCGGCCTGGGTCGCCGTGGAAGCGATGATACCGGCGGCGACCAGAGCTGTGAGGCGCTTCATGATAAGTCTCCGTTACACAATGTTTTCCTACGCCGGACACGGTAACGACTGCAACTTAACTGAAACTGAATTGCCACCATGGCAATTCCAAGCCGACGCGACAAACGACGGTGTTTATTCCGGATTCACGCGGTATGGTTAACGTTTTTCGCGAGCACGCGTGCTCCTACACCCCGCTTCAACAGAGATCGGTATGACAGCCATCCACATCAAATTCCCCGCGCTGACCCTCAAGGCCGGCACGCGCGCTTTGGCACGCATTCGTGAGCAGGGCCTAAAGCCGGCGGATGTCGGCATTCTTCCCGGCGCGGCCGGCGGGCCCAAGGCCCTGGGCATCCAGGGCCTGGACCTGGCGCTGTTCGGCGACTGGCTGCCGCGTGCGCCACGGCAGCGCGCGCTGATCGGCGCGTCCATCGGCTCCTGGCGCTTTGCCAGCGCATGCCTGCCCGACCCGGTGCAGGGCCTGCTGGACCTCGGTCGTCTGTACAACGCGCAACATTTCGCCAAAGGCGTGACCATGGCCCAAGTCAGCCAAAGCTGCGTGCGCATGCTCGACGACCTGCTGGCCGGCCGGGATGCGCGGGTGCTGGACAACCCCGACTATCGACTCAACATCATGGTGGTCAAAAGCCACGGCCTGCTCGCCGATGACCATCGCGGACGCCTGGGCCTGGGCCTGTCGTCGGTGATTGCCGACAACCTGCGCGGTCGCGCACGTCTGTCGCGGCACTTCGAACGCCTGATCGTCCACGACCCGCGCCAGCCGCCGCCGGTGCATCCGCTCAAGGACTTCCCATCGCGCTTCCTCGAACTGGAAGTGGGCAACCTGCGCCAGGCGCTGCTGGCGTCGGGCTCGATCCCCATGGTGATGCAAGGCGTACGCGACCTGCCCGGCGCGGGCCAAGGCACCTACCGCGACGGCGGCCTGCTGGACTACCACCTCGACCTGCCCTACCACGGCGACGACATCGTGCTGTACCCGCACTTCACCGACCGGGTCATCCCCGGCTGGTTCGACAAGGGCCTGCCGTGGCGGCGCAGCAACCCTCAGGGCTTACAGGATGTGTTACTGCTCGCGCCCTCAAGGGACTACCTGGCGCGCCTGCCCCACGGCAAACTGCCGGACCGCAGCGACTTCAAACGCTTTATGGGCGACGACCCGAGCCGCCACAAGTACTGGCAAACCGCGATGAGCGAGAGCCGGCGGCTGGGGGACGAGTTTCTGCAGTTGGCCGACAACGGCGGCCTGGGCGAACGCTTGCAGGCGCTGTGACCCAGCGGTATGCGCGGCGAGGGAGCAAGCTGTTAAACTCGCCGCCTGCCAGATACTGACCGAGCTTAAAACACTGTGGAAATCTTCAAAGATTCCACGGTAACCTCCCGCCAAAAACCTCTCCGATTCAAATATCACCCAAATCCCCTGCTATACGCGATATCCGAGTATCACCGCGTACCGCGAGATACCTTCCCAGTGCCGCCGACTTAGTACATCATCCAGTACATTGAGAACTGAAAGCATAGGATGTACTAGTGGCAATCTCTGACACAGCGGCCAGGCAGGCCAAGCCAAAGGAAAAGGCATACACACTTCCAGACTCGCTTGGGCTTTCGCTCTATATAGCCACCAACGGCATCAAGAGCTGGCATTTCCGTTTTACTTGGCTTGGAAAGCAGGCGCGGATTTCGTTCGGGACTTACCCGGACACAGGCCTAAAGGAAGCGCGCGCGAAGCGAGACGCGGCACGGGAAGACATTGCAAACGGAATTGACCCGCGCAATTCAAGAAGGGAGAAGAAGGCCGAGATGATCGAGGCCGGGGGCCGAACCTTCCGCCGCGTGTACGACGAGTGGCTGGCATTCAGGAAAGGAAGTATTTCGCCAGGGACTTACCGGATCATCAGCAACCTGATGGAGCTGGATGTGCTGCCGACTTTCGGCGCTCGGCAGATCGATACCATTAAGCGCTCAGACGTCATCAGCCTGATCCGAAAGATTGAAAAGCGGGGATCAGTGGCTACCGCCGTCAAGGTTCGGCAACGCACCGGCCAGGTCTTCAGCTATGCAATCGCCATCGGACTGATTGAGGTCAACCCGACCGCCGAGATGCATGCTGTCACGGAAAAGTTGGGGCAGCACAAGCCTCACCCCTTCCTACCATTCAGTGAAATGCCGAAGACAATGGCTGCTATTCAGGCGTCCTCGTCAGGTCACCAGCTGCGTGCTGCGCTCATGCTGATGATCTATACCGCGTCCAGGCCGGGAGAAGTGCGGCGCGCTGAGTGGTCAGAGATCGATCTCGACGCCGCCACCTGGACCACGCCCGCCGCCAAAATGAAAATGCGCAGAGATCACTCGGTACCGCTGTCTACTCAAGCGGTCGACGTGTTGAAGAGTATGCTGCCAATCACCGGCCACTTGCGCTACGTGTTCGTCAACCGAAGCGACTCAACCCTCCCGATCGGCACCAACTACGCCAACAACGTATTGGATGCTTGCGGGCTTACAGGCAAGCAGTCGCCCCACGGGTTCCGGCACTTGTTCTCCACCGAAATGAACGGTCGTGGCCATAACCGCGACTGGATCGAACGTCAGCTTGCTCACGCAGACAGCAGCTTCATACGCGACGTGTACAACCACGCCACATATCTAGAACAGCGCCGAGCCATGATGCAGGAGTGGGCCGATCTTGTAGCTCCCAACCACTAGCACCCCATGCTGGC
Source organism: Pseudomonas sp. S4_EA_1b (assembly GCF_016307435.1). NCBI lineage: Bacteria > Pseudomonadati > Pseudomonadota > Gammaproteobacteria > Pseudomonadales > Pseudomonadaceae > Pseudomonas > Pseudomonas sp. S4_EA_1b. Next base: position 5,717 of record NZ_JAEILC010000195.1, read on the forward strand.
GGAAGTCCTGAAAATCGTTTCATAGCAACATCTTACGTGGACGCCCACTGCAATCGACGCCTGACGATGCTGAACTGAGATTAACGAATCCCCGCAAATCTCCCTACAGACTTTGGTCGAGAAAGTCCGTCCGTGGCGTCCCGCCGACCGAGCACAAGTATCAATAACACTCGTTACAACGCTGGTCACTCCGCGGAGAAAAAACGATGCTCAGCTCATGTCTAATACCTTCCCTGCTTTCCAATTTCTATGCAGATGAGCATTTTCTTGAGACTGCCCTCATGGAGTCTTCCAACTGGTGAGCAGTCTGGATCTTGATCATGAAGTCTAGGAGCGCGCGCTCCATCAAAGCATTATCCCAGAGTTTTTCACTGTTCTCCCGCTGCACCTAGAGCTTTACTTGAGCAGATTTCCCAAACCTGAGCCACTCTGTGACGGCGGCAACTTTTTTCATCGCAGGGCGCTCAATCAAGGAGAATGTTAGGCCACATATAAAAACCAAAACCGGCGTGAGCGCCAGAATAACAAAACAGTATTGAAGCGCACTAACCTGGCTAATCACCGCAACCCCAAAAACCAATTTAAACACCACATACAATAGAAT
>NZ_JAEILC010000196.1:0-3248 GCF_016307435.1 Pseudomonas sp. S4_EA_1b
CAGCGGTGTAGAGATCGACTGCTCGGGCTTAGGCAACAATTGGGATAAGTGCGAGAAGCGCGCTGCACGCGAATGCAAGATGCAGGGCTACAAGGTCATCACGCGCTCCAGCGACGCCAAGGATGAAGAAGGCGACTACTTGTTCGGATGGAACCCGGCAGGAGCGGTCACGCGCAAGATGCTCGTAATCTGCAAATAGCTTAAGGAGCTTTATTCGTCAGTGTTTATTCAGTCGTAGATTAGTTTATGCACGGGCTGTTCAAATTCATCAAGTCATGCTAAAACCTTTGAAGCGCTTTTCCTAGCTGCTTGAAAAAGAAGGGAAAAATATGACGAAGTCGGAGTTGATCGAACGAATTGTCACCCATCAAGGGCTGCTCTCATCCAAGGATGTGGAGCTGGCTATCAAGACCATGCTTGAGCAAATGTCCCAATGCCTTGCCACCGGAGATCGCATCGAAATCCGCGGCTTCGGCAGTTTCTCCCTGCACTACCGCGCACCACGCGTAGGCCGTAATCCAAAGACCGGCCAATCCGTCAGCCTTGATGGAAAGTTCGTTCCCCACTTCAAGCCGGGCAAGGAATTGCGTGATCGGGTGAACGAAGAAGAGGAAGAAGGCGTCTGAGTGTTTTTGAGGTAGGAGAAGGTTATGCGTGGGGTTAAGCGCGTTATTGCGGTATTGATTGCAGTGTTCGCGGCGTCTATGGTTTTGGCATTCGTGCTCGAGAATCAACAGGGTGCAGCGCTGTCGTTCCTGGGGTGGAGTACTGTGCAGATGCCGTTGGCGGTGTTTGTGGTGGTGGCCTTGATTGTCGGGATGTTGATTGGTCCGTTGCTCGGGGTCTTTGTGCGTGGGGCAGGCACAAGGCGATTGCCTAGAAGATAGCTACCAAGATGGGCTTGGGTGAATGGCTTCGATAACCGTTTGTCAGAAACTTCATGACGCTGGTCATTTTGAGTGTTTGCGAGTGCTTGCCTATACAGCCTTTCTGGTTCCGACGTTCGCATAGGAGATTCAGAAACGCCCGATATACATGCCAAGGCTTGTAATATGTCAGAGAGGTGGCAAAATGCAATCTTTTCTCGATAACAGGCATTTTGTGTAATCACAATTTGGCAGGGACGCTAGGTTTTGGCGGTCATCCAATTAGAATAAAAAATACACATCAGGTCTGCATGACGAGCTCGCAGTTTCTCTTTGAAGGCAGGTTTTTGTTGTGAGTATTATCTTCCGAATTCCCCCGAAACCTTCGTCCGAAGAAGTTGAACTCACGGTCGTTTTTAAATCTCTCTGGCGACAGAAAGTCCTCATTGCCGCTGTGACTCTGGTCGTTGGCGCTCTGGCTGGGATATATGCTTTTTCGGCGACTCCGGAATTTCAAGTCGTCAGCGTTTTGCGTCCAGCGGCGATCAATGATCTGGATGCATTGAATCGGTCTGGGGTATACGGCCTCCCGGCGGCTGAGGCGTTGAACAAAGTCGGGGCGTCTCTTGAGTCTTACGATACACGGTTAAGCTTCTTCCGAGCCCGTCAGAGTTTATTTAAGGCCTTCGAGCGTCCAGGGAGAACCCTGGAGCAGAGTTTTGAGGAGTTCAATCGAAACTCCATCAATCTTATTTTGCCAGATCCCAAGAAGGCGGACTCCCTCAGTGCCTATATCAAGCTGGAAATGAGCTACCCTAAAGGGATAGATGGCGTGACTATCCTCAACGAATTCATCGAGTTTGCCATTGCCACCGAGCGCCGGCAAATTAGCGCGGACCTGAACGTCATCATTAATAACCGGCTGAATGAAATTCAAGGCAAGCTCAAGGCCGTTCGCTCGGGATATGAAATTGATAAAGAGGCAAAAATTGCCAGTTTGACCGAGGCTGATGTGATTCGTCGTGCTCAGTTGCAGGACGAGCTAAAGGCTCTGAGGGGCCAGCTTAAGGCTATTCGTGGTGATAGGCTGGCATTGTTGAACGAAGCAATCGGCATTGCTAAGTCGCTGGGTATCAAAAAACCAACCACCCCGTCTTCACTCGGCGATGCAGATCGCAGCGGGGATGGGAGTACGATGCGTACCGAGATTAATAATCAGCAGATCCCGTTGTATTTCATGGGGATTGATGCGTTAGAGGCTGAGAAAAATGCTCTCATTCATCGTAAGTCCGACGACTTTACAGAGAGGCGTATCGCACAAATCGCTAAAGAGCTTCAGTTGCTGCAATCCAACCGGCAGATTGAGGTTTTGAATCGTCGTGAAAATGAAGATCTCTTCTTGAGCAACATAGAGCCCCTTCGCGCTGAAGAGGCGCGCCTGCGCAGCTTAAATATTGATTTCAGTCGCTTGAAGCTGGTAACTATTGACAAGCAGGCGTTGGAGCCGCTGGCGCCTATCAAGCCTAAGAAGGCGCTTATCCTAGCGGTCGGTCTTATTCTTGGCGGCATCATAGGTATTCTCATTACCCTAATTCGTACAATGGTTGTAAATAAACGCCAGAGGGCTATGAAGCGGGCGCCTTTTGATTCTTCAGATATTGTCATTGAAAAGAAGGCCGCTTCTGAGAGCCTCGACCCACAGTCTAAGAAATGACACACATTGAGCAGCGCCGCATACCACGGAAGGTGTGGGTGCAGTTCATTCCCAGTTACCTCCTTTGAAATAGAAATATGTACCTATGTCAAATTCTTTTGGGCCATGCCTGAAAAATAAATACACGGGGCGATTCTATCCTGAGCCGAGAGATTCTGTGCGCACTGTAGGTCATTACGCTAACCAAGTGTGAGGAACCACTATTTGTATTTGAATCCCGTAGTATGATTGTCAAATTCCATGGAACCCTTCTATTCGAAAGGCATCCAACGATTTATGGCACAAAGCCATGCATGGAGGTCCTGGGTTTTTTTGCTTCAGTGGGTACGTGAAGCCTGTGGTAGCAATGGCGTTCAGATTAGAGCGCGTTACGGCGGTTAGTGTTGATTTTGTTTGTCAGCAGGGGGTGGGGCAGGCATTGGTAAAAAACAATAAGCTCCATACGTACGTCTTGTATGAATAATATAATTTAATGAAAACCCTCAAAACGAAGTATGAGCGAGGGAACGCTGGAAGCATATAGGGCAGCGGTATCTGGAAACAGATCGATCTCTCTGAGTGGGTTGTACAGCTGAAGAACTTTGTACTGAAATTGTTTCAGTAAGTATTTTGGATTTTGATCATTTAGGTTTTAATTATGCAGAAACTGGAAGATATTAAGCTCGCCA
>NZ_JAEILC010000197.1:0-2110 GCF_016307435.1 Pseudomonas sp. S4_EA_1b
TGCTTTCGCAATTGGGGTTTCGGAATTTAATCTTGACGATGACCTACTCTCACATGGGGAAACCCCACACTACCATCGGCGATGCATCGTTTCACTTCTGAGTTCGGGATGGGATCAGGTGGTTCCAATGCTCTATGGTCGTCAAGAAATTCGGGTACTGACTCGTGACCTTTTGGCCTCGCTTCAGCAAATTGGGTATGTGACAGCTGTCGGTGTTTTGTGAGCATCGAACTTTCGGTTCATTGCGTCTTCACACACCGCAATCTGGCCTTTCGACTCAAATTGCTTGGGTGTTATATGGTCAAGCCTCACGGGCAATTAGTATTGGTTAGCTCAACGCCTCACAGCGCTTACACACCCAACCTATCAACGTCGTAGTCTTCGACGGCCCTTCAGGGAACTCAAGGTTCCAGTGAGATCTCATCTTGAGGCTAGTTTCCCGCTTAGATGCTTTCAGCGGTTATCTATTCCGAACATAGCTACCCGGCAATGCCACTGGCGTGACAACCGGAACACCAGAGGTTCGTCCACTCCGGTCCTCTCGTACTAGGAGCAGCCCCTCTCAAATCTCAAACGTCCACGGCAGATAGGGACCGAACTGTCTCACGACGTTCTAAACCCAGCTCGCGTACCACTTTAAATGGCGAACAGCCATACCCTTGGGACCGGCTTCAGCCCCAGGATGTGATGAGCCGACATCGAGGTGCCAAACACCGCCGTCGATATGAACTCTTGGGCGGTATCAGCCTGTTATCCCCGGAGTACCTTTTATCCGTTGAGCGATGGCCCTTCCATACAGAACCACCGGATCACTAAGACCTACTTTCGTACCTGCTCGACGTGTCTGTCTCGCAGTCAAGCGCGCTTTTGCCTTTATACTCTACGACCGATTTCCGACCGGTCTGAGCGCACCTTCGTACTCCTCCGTTACTCTTTAGGAGGAGACCGCCCCAGTCAAACTACCCACCATACACTGTCCTCGATCCGGATAACGGACCTGAGTTAGAACCTCAAAGTTGCCAGGGTGGTATTTCAAGGATGGCTCCACGCAGACTGGCGTCCACGCTTCAAAGCCTCCCACCTATCCTACACAAGCAAATTCAAAGTCCAGTGCAAAGCTATAGTAAAGGTTCACGGGGTCTTTCCGTCTAGCCGCGGATACACTGCATCTTCACAGCGATTTCAATTTCACTGAGTCTCGGGTGGAGACAGCGCCGCCATCGTTACGCCATTCGTGCAGGTCGGAACTTACCCGACAAGGAATTTCGCTACCTTAGGACCGTTATAGTTACGGCCGCCGTTTACCGGGGCTTCGATCAAGAGCTTCGCGTTAGCTAACCCCATCAATTAACCTTCCGGCACCGGGCAGGCGTCACACCCTATACGTCCACTTTCGTGTTTGCAGAGTGCTGTGTTTTTAATAAACAGTCGCAGCGGCCTGGTATCTTCGACCGGCATGGGCTTACGGAGCAAGTCCTTCACCCTCACCGGCGCACCTTCTCCCGAAGTTACGGTGCCATTTTGCCTAGTTCCTTCACCCGAGTTCTCTCAAGCGCCTTGGTATTCTCTACCCAACCACCTGTGTCGGTTTGGGGTACGGTTCCTGGTTACCTGAAGCTTAGAAGCTTTTCTTGGAAGCATGGCATCAACCACTTCGTGTTCTAAAAGAACACTCGTCATCAGCTCTCGGCCTTAAGATCCCGGATTTACCTAAGATCTCAGCCTACCACCTTAAACTTGGACAACCAACGCCAAGCTGGCCTAGCCTTCTCCGTCCCTCCATCGCAATAACCAGAAGTACAGGAATATTAACCTGTTTTCCATCGACTACGCTTTTCAGCCTCGCCTTAGGGACCGACTAACCCTGCGTCGATTAACGTTGCGCAGGAAACCTTGGTCTTTCGGCGTGGGTGTTTTTCACACCCATTGTCGTTACTCATGTCAGCATTCGCACTTCTGATACCTCCAGCAAGCTTCTCAACTCACCTTCACAGGCTTACAGAACGCTCCTCTACCGCATCACTTACGTGATACCCGTAGCTTCGGTGTATGGTTTGAGCCCCGTTACATCTTCCGCGCAGGCCGACTCGACTAGTGAGCTATTACGCTT
>NZ_JAEILC010000198.1:0-1437 GCF_016307435.1 Pseudomonas sp. S4_EA_1b
CTTGAGATCTACAGCCGGGCTGCTTTCTACCTGTCGACAACGATCAAGTGTGGGAGGGGGCTTGCTCCCGATAGCGGTGGTGAAGTGCGCCCCAAAAGTTGGACACCTATCCAACTCTTGGGGCTTTTTCATGAGCAAGTACACGACGCAGTTCAAGCTTTCCGCCATTACTGCTTTTCTTGAACGAGGCCGGGGTTTTCGCCGTATCGCCGCTCAATTTCAAATGGACCCCACCTTGCTTCGCCGTTGGGTGGAGGCTTACCGGCTGCACGGTGAGGCCAGCCTGAGCAGTGCCGGTGGGCGTTACAGCGCGCTGTTCAAGTTTTCCGTTCTGCAACGCATGTGGCGCGACTCCCTCTCCTTGCGCCGCGCAGCGGCGCTTTTCAACCTGGGTGACTCCACCCAAGTGGGCAGATGGCAGCAGCAGTATTACAGTGGCGGTATTGAAGCCCTGGCCTCAGGGAAAAAAGGACTGAATACCGCTATGCCAAAGCCACCTGCCAAACTGCGTAAATCTGCCGCCCCCCTTACAAAAGAGGAGCTTGCGCACAAAGCCTTGCTGGATGAACTTCAGTATTTGCGCATGGAGAACGCCTACCTAAAAAAGCTTGGGGAGTTAGGCGAGGCGGTGATCAGGCGGGAGAACGAAGCGAAGAAAAAGCTCGAATAGTCACTGAGCTGAGACAAGACTTTCCGCTGGCGGACCTGCTCAAACTGCTAGGGCTGGCGCGAAGCACGTACTACTACCAACTCAAGGTCATGGGCGTTGCGGACCGTTTCGTCTCAGTCAAAGCCTCGATCCAGAGCCTTCAGCAAGAGCATAAAGGGCGCCTGGGCTACCGCCGTATGACGCTGGAACTGCGTAAAGAAAGACTACAGATCAACGGCAAAACGGTACGACGATTGATGGGAGCGTTGGGGCTCAAATGCACGGTGCGACCCAAGAAATACAGAGCATATAAAGGGCCGATGGGAGAAATCTCACCCAATACCTTGGCTCGTCGGTTCGAAGCCGAGAAGCCGAATCAGAAATGGGTGACGGATGTCACCGAGTTCAAAGTGGCAGGTAAAAAGCTGTATTTGTCGCCGATCTTGGACTTATACAACGGAGAAATCGTGGCTTATCAGACCGCCATACGCCCCCAATATGCCCTGGTTGGCGACATGCTGGAGCGAGCGCTCGAGCGCCTGCCTGAGGGCGCTAAACCCATGCTGCACTCGGATCAAGGCTGGCACTATCGACACTCGAAGTATCGCGAGCGACTAGAACAGGCGGGGCTGGAACAAAGCATGTCACGCAAAGGAAACTGCTATGACAACGCCACGATGGAGAGCTTCTTCGGCACGTTGAAGTCAGAGTTTTACTACCGCGAAAGCTTCGACAACGAGGCTCAGTTGCAGGCTGGACTGGATCAATACATCCATTACTACAACCAT
>NZ_JAEILC010000199.1:0-1434 GCF_016307435.1 Pseudomonas sp. S4_EA_1b
TCAACCGGTCGTCGCAACACCTTGATCGAGGTGTTTATGGGACGACCCGCAGGATGGATGCAAAAATTGACGGGGCGGGGAGCGATGCGTTCTCCAGGTGCACCCTCACTTCGTAATGAGATCGAGCGGCTATTTTGGGTGCAGATTGCAACAGGCATTACAAGCGAAAAGGCAGCACATGCCGTTGGCGTATCAACAGCGGTAGGTACACGCTGGTTCCGTCATCGAGGCGGGATGCCATTATTCATGTCGAATCACATATCAGGACGATACTTATCGTTTGCTGAGCGAGAAGAGATTGGGCTGCTTCGAGCGCAAAGTGTTGGCGTTCGTGAGATCGCCCGTCGTCTTGGACGAAGCCCATCGACAATTTCACGGGAGCTGACACGAAATGCTGCTACCCGTTGCGGTCGGCTTGAATATCGCGCGTCAGTAGCGCAATGGAAGGCAGAACTGGTGGCCAAGAGGCCGAAACCAGCGAAACTGGTCACGAACCCGCGACTGCACCAGTACGTACGCGACCACCTTGAGGGCAAGGTTCAAGACGCCGATGGTCGTGAGATTTCTGGGCCTCAGCAAGCGCCCTTCAAAGGCAGAAATAAACCGCATCGCAGTGACCGTAAATGGGTCAATGGCTGGTCGCCTGAACAGATTGCCAACCGACTCCAGATCGATTTTCCGGATGATGAATCCATGCGCATCTCTCATGAAGCCATATATCAGTCGCTCTACATTCAGGGTCGAGGAGCTCTCAAGCGCGAACTGGTGAGCTGCCTGCGCTCAGGACGAGCATTGCGAGTGCCGAGAGCCAGAGCGCAGGCCAAAGTGTGGGCACACGTCAGCGAGGACGTCATGATCTCCAGTCGCCCTGCTGAGGTAGAAGATCGGGCTGTACCCGGGCATTGGGAGGGCGACCTGATCATCGGTCTGAACCGTTCTGCGATTGGAACTCTGGTCGAGCGCTCAACTCGATTTACCATGCTCGTCCATCTGCCTCGCGAGAAAGGTTATGGGCTAATTCCCCGCACGAAGAACGGCCCGGCGCTGGCTGGCTATGGGGCTGTTAGTATGGCCAACGCATTGAAAAAGTCGGTGACTGATCTTCCCATCGAGCTGTGGCGATCTTTGACCTGGGATCGTGGAAAGGAGCTGTCGGATCACGCTCGATTTACCATCGAGTCCGGAGTAAAAGTTTTCTTTGCTGATCCACATAGTCCATGGCAGCGCGGCACAAACGAAAATACGAACGGCCTTCTACGGCAATACTTCCCGAAAGGCACTGACCTTTCTCGTTGGAGTGCCCAAGAAATACAGGCGGTAGCTCACGTACTTAACACTAGACCTCGAAAAACACTCGGCTGGAAAACACCTGCCGAAGCACTGGATGAGTATCTAAAGTCTGTACAACAACCCAGTGTTGCGACGACCGGTTGA